>CAZJCT010000052.1:12916-17018 GCA_964544675.1 uncultured Sphingobium sp. | reverse complement strand
GGTGAACATGCTTAAATTCCTCTCAACTCAAAAAATCACGACTGCAAACTGAACGGTGTCCACATCCCGGGCCATCAGTCGGGGATCTCCCAACGGACGCGGCTGGAATAGCTGCTTCCGACCGGAGCCCCGTCAGGCCCGGTACCGGGCTTGAAGCGGGCGCGCCGCATCAGATTCTTGCACGTCGCATCGTCAAGGTCGGGCGAACCGCTCGACGAGGTGATTGTGCAATTGGTCACCTTGCCGGAGGCATCATAGCTGATGGTGAAACCGGTCGTACCTTCCCGTTCCTCGCGAAGCGCGCGGGACGGATAGTCATCGGTCGTCACCCAGCCGGCAGGGTTACCCCTCGGCGTACCGGGAACCGGCTTCGCTGCCGGTGGAGGCGGCGGAGGCGGCGGCGCCGGCGGCGCAGTCGGCGCAGGCGGCAGCCTCGGGATGGTGGGAAGGACCGGCGCACTAGGCGCTGGCCTCAGATCGACCTGCGCGGGCGGCACATAGACCGGCGGCGGCGGCACGGGCTGATCCGGCGGCGGCGGCGGTGGCGGCTCCTCGGGCGGCGGTGGTTCCTCGGCGACGTCGATCACGTTCAGCTGTTCGGCAGCCTTCTTGACGTACTTGATACCAAGTCCGCTGACGAATGCATATCCGAGGACAGCGTGCAAGAGGCCCACAATGATGATCGAAACCAGTCGGCTCGACGATTGCGAGTGGTCAGCATAAGCCATTCGGCAAAAACACTCCTTAAAACTCTCATGCTTTCGGATGGCCGTGGACGCACCGCCTGCATGGCCGTAGACCACGGCATGCAATTCGGTACATCCCCCTCACTCCAAAGCGACGATATGCTTTTGTGGGCGTTTTCCTATCGCGGTGCGTTGGCATGCGCAAACCCTTTGTTGCCCTTCCTCTTAACCTCGGGAGACGAGACTTGGCGGCGCTCCAAATCTGCACACTCACGCAAAGCCGGCCCTTCGTGCGGCATGCGGTCATTCTGACGGCCGCGATCTGCGCTAACGCCGCGGGATTCAGCGCATTTTCGGCCCGCGCCGTTGCTGCACCCGCACAACAAACGGTGCCCCCTTCACCCTATAGCTACGCGCAGGCGGCGGACCTTGCACAGGGCGCTGCAGCCATCCTGATCGGCAAGGTTCGATCGGTCGCGCCGGTCCCCGCGGAACGTGCTCCGGGCCTTCGCCCGGGTACCGCGCGCTATTATCTGGACGTGCAGGCGAGCACCCTGATTCGGGGCGAGGGTGGCCTGTCGCAGCGGCTCGGCATGCTGATCGACCTGCCCGAGCCGAACAGCCGGGCGGGCGCGCGCGCGCTCAAGGGCAGGAGCTTCGCCTTCTTCGGAAAGGGCACCGCAGGCGGCACGCAGTTCCAGCTTGTCGACAGCGAGGCGCTGCTGCCATGGTCTCCCGGCGTCGAGGCGCAACTGCGTTCCATCGCCTCCGAACTCGTGGCACCCGATGCGCCGCCGGCGATCCGGGCCGTCGTCGATGCGTTTCACGTGCGTGGAACCGTCGCTGGCGAAAGCGAGACGCAGATTTTCCTCGCGACCGCGACCGGCCGCCCCGTCTCGCTGTCGATCATTCGCCGCCCCGGACAGGAGCCGCATTTCGGCGCCGCGCTTGGCGAGATCATCGATGAGGCGGCGAGCGTTCCGCCGCGCGACACGCTTCTCTGGTACCGGCTTGCCTGCGGCTTGCCGGCGGCGCTGCCGGCCAGCGCGACAACAAAGATCGAGCCCGCCGACGCCGACGCGGCACGAGCCGATTATGCCGCCTTTCTCGGACAGCTCGGTGTCTGCGATCGGGACCAGGGGCCGCCACTGCCGGGAAAAGCCGCTCCCTGAGCTGGCAGCTTTGCTCCCGACTGTCGAAGAGCGCCCGATTCACGATTCCGGCGGAAGCGCAAAGCGCTTCCACCTCAACCGATCAGGCTTTAAAGCGCCGCTTTCGAAAGAATGGGGTATTTGGCAATGACTGCACACAGCGCGCTGCGCCTGGCGATCGTCGGACTGGGAACCGTCGGCGCGGGCGTGATTCGGCTGTTGGAGGAAAATGGCGACCTGATCGCCCGGCGCGCGGGTCGCCCGATCCAGGTGGTCGCCATCTCGGCGCGCGACCGGACGCGCGACCGGGGGGTCGATCTCAGCCCCTATGAATGGGTCGATGACATGACCAGCCTGGCACAGCGCGAGGATATCGACGCGGTGGTCGAACTGATCGGCGGCGCCGATGGTCCCGCCCTCACCCTCGCCCGCCAGGCGCTGAGCGCCGGCAAGCCGTTCGTCACCGCCAACAAGGCGATGATCGCGCATCACGGCCTGGCACTGGCGCATGAAGCCGAGAAGCTGGGCGTCGCCCTGAAATATGAAGCCGCGGTCGCCGGCGGGGTGCCGGTGATCAAGGGCCTGCGCGAGGGCGCGGCGGCCAACCGGATCGAACGGGTCTACGGAATCCTCAACGGCACCTGCAACTACATCCTCTCGACGATGGAACGCGACGGACGCGATTTCGGCGACGTTCTGAAGGAAGCGCAGGACAAGGGCTTCGCCGAGGCCGATCCCCGCTTCGATATCGACGGCATCGACGCCGCGCATAAGCTGTCGATCCTCGCCAGCCTGGCGTTCGGAACCGAAATCGACTTCGCCTCGGTCGACATCACCGGGATTCGCGACGTGATGGCCGCCGACATTCGCGAGGCGGGCGCGCTGGGCTATCGGATCCGTCTCGTCGGCGTGGCCGAATGCGATGCGGGCAACGGCCCCCATGTCGGCCTGTTCCAGCGGGTCCACCCGATGCTCGTGCCCGAGAGCCATCCGCTCGCGCATGTCGATGGCGCGCTGAATGCCATCGTGGCCGAGGGCAATTTCGTCGGTCGCCTGCTGTTCCAGGGCGCGGGCGCAGGCGCGGGTCCAACGGCCTCGGCGGTCGTCGCGGACCTCATCGACGTCGCGCGCGACGAATATGGTCCCGCCTTCGCAATGCCGGCCGAGCTGCTCGACCGCCAGACCAAGGCCGACGCGGGCCAGCGCGTGGGCCGCTATTATCTTCGCCTGCGCGTCCGCGACGAGCCCGGCGTACTCGCCGAGATCGCAGCGGCGATGCGCGACGCGGGGGTCTCGATCGAGAGCCTGATCCAGCGCGCGCCCGCCGGCAGCGACGACGCGCTGGTCGCGATCGTCACGCACGCCGCGCCACAATCGCACATCACCGACACCTTCCGCAGGCTGGCGGGATCGGAACGCCTCGTCGCGCCGCCGATGATGATGCATATTCTCGACTGAACCGCCCAGGCGGGGCCTCTTTACCACGAACCAATCTCGACAAGGCCAGACCGCTCGCCTATCGCACGCGCAACCTTATCCGGAGACATCAGGCAATGGTGAAAGCAAGTTCCGTTCTCGACCGCGTGCTCGTTCTTGAGATGGTGCGCGTCACGGAGGCGGCAGCCATAGCCGCATCGAAGCTGATCGGGCGCGGCGACGAGAAGGCCGCCGACGCCGCCGCCGTCCAGGCGATGCGGATCGCCTTCAACGATCTCTACATGGACGGGACCGTCGTCATCGGCGAGGGCGAGCGCGACGAGGCGCCGATGCTCTATATTGGCGAGAAGGTCGGCGGTGCGCCCGGCAAGGGCCCCAGGATCGACATCGCGCTCGATCCGCTGGAAGGCACGACGATCACCGCCAAGGCCGGCCCGAACGCCCTGGCCGTTCTCGCCGCCGCCGAGGAAGGCTGCCTGCTCAACGCGCCCGACGTCTATATGGACAAGCTGGCGGTCGGCCCCGGCTATCCCGAGGGCATCATCGACCTGAACAAGTCGGTCCGCGAGAATGTCGAGGCCGTCGCCAAGGCCAAGGGCGTGCAACCCGGCGAGATCATCGTCTGCGTGCTCGACCGTCCGCGCCATGAAAAGCTGATCGGCGAGCTTCGCGAGATCGGCTGCGGCATCATGCTGATCCCGGACGGCGACGTCGCAGGCGTGATCGCCACCACCAACCCCGACACCACGATCGACATGTACATGGGATCGGGCGGCGCGCCGGAAGGCGTGCTGGCGGCCGCGGCGCTTCGCTGCGTGGGCGTCCAGT
>CAZJCT010000052.1:0-12906 GCA_964544675.1 uncultured Sphingobium sp. | reverse complement strand
TCAAGGGCCGGCTGCTGTTCCGCAACGACGACGAGCGCGCGCGCGCCAAGAAATGGGGCATCACCGACCTCGACAAGGTCTATGACCTGAACGAGCTGGCCAAGGGCGACTGCATCTTCGCGGCGACCGGCGTGACCGACGGATCGCTGCTCGACGGCGTGAAGCGGCTTCCGGGTGGCAAGATGACCACCGAGAGCGTGGTGATGCGCGCCTCCTCGGGCACGGTCCGCTGGGTGCGCGGCGAACACCGGCTCGACGCCAAGGACTGACACGTTATCATCAAGCCCCGGCGCGGATCGCCGCGTCAGGGCTTGATGCGATACCCCGTCCTGAAGATCCAGGCGATCACCGCGATCGCCGCCAGCATGAACAGCGCCGTGACGCCGAGGCTGATGGCGACCGGCACGTCGCCTGTGCCGAAGAAGCTCCAGCGAAAACCGCTGATCAGATACACCACCGGATTGAACAGCGTCAGCATGCGCCACGGCTGCGGCAGCATCTCGATCGAATAGAAGGCGCCGCCCAGGAACGTCAGCGGCGTGACGATGAGCATCGGCACGAAATTGAGCTGCTCGAAATTCTTGGCCCAGATGCCGATGATGAATCCCACCAGGCTGAACGTGACGGCGGTCAGCACCAGGAAGCCGAGCATCGCGGCCGGATGTCGGATATCCAGGTCAACGAAGAAGGTCGCGGTTCCCAGGATGACGAGCGAGATGACGACCGCCTTGGTCGCGGAGGCCCCGACATAGGCAGCCAGTATCTCTCCATAGCCGAGCGGAGCCGACAGCACTTCATAGATGGTGCCGGTGAACTTGGGGAAATAGGTGCCGATCGCGGCATTGGAAATGCTCTGCATCAGCAGGGTCATCATCATCAGTCCCGGCACGATGAACGCGCCATAGCTGACACCGTTGATGCTCTCCATGCGCGAACCGATCGCGCCGCCGAAGACGACGAAATAGAGCGCCGTCGTGATCACCGGCGCGATCAGGCTCTGCCCCAATGTGCGGACCGCTCGCGCCACTTCGGAGCGATAGAGCGTCCAGGTGCCGCGGATGTTCAGCCCCATCACGCCGCCACTCCCTCGACCGGCACGCCGTCCTTGGACACAAGATCGACGAAGATATCCTCCAGCGTGCTTCTCTGCGCATCGAGATCGCTATAGCCGATGCCCTCCGCCGCCAGCGCGGCGAGCAGCGCCGGGATGCCGCTGTCGCCCGCATGACCGTCGAAGCTGTAGACCAGCCGGCTCCCCTCCCCCTCCAGCACCGGCGCCCAGGGCGCGAGCGCGGGCGGCAGGGTGGCAAGCGGCTGCTCGAGATTCAGGATCAACCGCCGCTTGCCCATGCGCTGCATCAGGCGGCTCTTCTCCTCGACCAGCAGCAACCGTCCACGGTTGATGACGCCGATGCGGTCCGCCATCTCCTCCGCCTCCTCGATATAATGCGTGGTCAGGACGATCGTGGTGCCACGGTCGCGCAGACGGCGGACGAGGTTCCACATGTCGCGGCGAAGCTCCACATCGACGCCCGCCGTCGGCTCGTCGAGGAACAGAAGCTCGGGCTCGTGGCTGAGCGCCTTGGCGATCAGCACGCGCCGCTTCATGCCGCCCGACAGCTCCATCAGCCGGCTGTCGCGCTTGTCCCACAGGGTCAGGTCCTTCAACACCTGCTCCAGCCAGGCGTCGTTCGGCGGCTTGCCGAACAGCCCGCGCGACAGTTGGACCGCGCGCATGACGGTCGAGAAGATGTCGATGTTCATCTCCTGCGGCACCAACCCGATCATGCGGCGCGCGGCGCGGAAATCATCGATGATGTCGTGTCCGCCAACCTTCACCGTGCCGCCGCTGGGGCTGACAAGGCCGCAGATCATCGAGATCAGCGTCGTCTTGCCAGCGCCGTTCGGCCCCAACAGCGCGAAGATCTCGCCCCGGTTGATGTCCAGCTCGATCGGCTGGAGGGCGACATGGCCGCTGGCATAGGTTTTCTGGAGGCCCTGAACGGACAGGATAGCGGTCACGTGGATATTTCCCCCTCGGCGAAGTGCCGCGTTCCCATGTAGGTGTGGCGGCCGGCAATGCAAACCACGGGGCGATGAAGGCGTGGCGAATTCCCCGCGCCTGCTCTAAGGACCAAAGCGTGAACTACGCGCTTGGAATCGAACGGTCGCTCAGCGAGCGAAGCTGGCATTGGCGGGGCCGTGGCAACCCGTCGGGCGATCCCGAGGCATTGATTGCCGACCTGCTGCGTGCGCGCGGATGCCCCGACGACGACATCCAGCGGCACGCCCGCCCGACGATTCGCGACTTCATGCCCGACCCGTCATTGTTCCGCGACATGGACAAGGCTGCGGAACGGATCGCCGATGCGGTGGCGGCGGGCGAAAATGTTGCGGTCTTCGGCGACTATGACGTCGATGGCGCGACCAGCGCGGCGCTGTTGATCCGCCTGCTACGCGCACTGGGGCTGGCGCCGCGCGCCTATATCCCCGACCGGCTGCTCGAAGGCTATGGCCCGTCGGCGGAGGCGCTGGTGCGGCTCGGCGCGGAGGGCAGTTCGCTCATCGTCACCGTCGATTGCGGAGCGCAGGGGTTCGAGGCGCTTGCGGCAGCGCGCGAGGCGGGGATCGACGTCATCGTGGTCGACCATCACCAGTGCGCCAGCGCGCTGCCGCTTGCCTATGCCATCGTCAACCCCAATCGCCTCGACGAGTGCGACGATGCCGCCGCTCATGGCCATCTCGCGGCGGTCGGCGTCGCCTTCCTGCTCGGCGCGGCAGTGGTCCGCACGCTGCGGGCCCGGGGCTGGTTCGCCACCCGGCAGGAGCCGCCACTGATGCCGCTCCTCGACCTTGTGGCGCTGGGGACCGTCGCGGATGTCGCGCAGATTCGCGGGCTCAACAGGGCCTATGTCGCGCAAGGGCTGAAGGTCATGGCGCGGGGCGACAACATTGGCCTGTCCGCGCTGCTTCGGGTCAGCGGGATCAAGCGGGCACCGCTGGCGCACGACCTCGGCTTCGCGCTGGGGCCGCGCGTGAACGCGGGCGGCCGTGTCGGCACGGCGGACCTGGGCGTCCGGCTGCTCACCACGCACGATCCGGCGGAGGCCGAGGCGATCGCCGCGCAGCTCGATTCGCTCAATGCCGATCGGCGCGCGATCGAGGCGGAGGTGCAGGCCGAGGCCGAGGCGCAGATCGCACGGCAGGACAATCGCGCCATCGTCGTTGCCGCCGCGCGGGGATGGCACCCCGGAGTCATCGGCATCGTCGCCGGGCGCCTGAAGGAAAAGGCCGGGCGCCCCGCGATCGTGATCGCGCTGGGCGAGGACGGCACGGGCAAGGGATCGGGCCGGTCGATCGGCGGCGTGGACCTCGGCGCTGCGATCCTGGCTGCGCGCGACGAAGGCCATCTGATCGCCGGCGGCGGCCATGCGATGGCGGCCGGGCTGACCGTATCGGAGGACCGGCTCGCCTTGTTCACCGACTATCTGGAAAGCCGCCTTGCCGAACCGGTGGCGAAAGCGCGGCAAGGGCGTTCGGTGCTGCTCGACATGATGGTCGCACCGGGCGGCGTTACGCCCGGACTGGTCGAGGCGCTCGACGGCGCCGGCCCTTATGGCGTGGGCTGGCCCGCACCGCTGGTCGCCACCGGACCGGCGCGGGTGGTGAAGGCCGATGTGGTGGGGAACGGCCATGTCCGCGCGATCCTGTCGGGCGACGATGGCCGCTCGCTCAAGACCGTAGGATTCCGGTTGGCAGACCAGCCGTTGGGACAGGCGCTGCTCGGCTGTGGACGCGATCGCCGCCTGTGGGTCAGCGGCCGCGCCAAGGTCGATGACTGGAACGGCCGCACCAGCGCCGAGTTGCATATCGAGGATGCCGCCTGGGCGTGAAGATGGGTGTAGCGCACCCCCTTGACCCCCCCGTCCCTTCCCCCTAAAGCCGCCTTCGCTCTCGCGCTGCCGTGTTCGCCACGCAGACGCGCCGGCCCCTTCGTCTAGCGGTTAGGACGCGGCCCTTTCACGGCTGAAACACGGGTTCGATTCCCGTAGGGGTCACCATCTCGAAAACGCCATTTCGAAAAACGAGGTGCCTTGCAGCTTCCTCGCTACACCAGCAGCGTGCGGACCAAGTCGAGATCGTCGGGCTTGTCGACATCGACCGCCGCCAGCCCGAACGGAGACGCGACGGCGCGGGCGTTCACGCCGGCAACGCTCCCGAGCCGTGCCAGCGCCGCGTCGAGCGTCAGGCGGCCTGCGAGGTAGCGAAGCAGGGCGCCCGGTCCCAGACGCCGGACGATCCGCCAGGGGCGCTTGCGATCGACCTCGACGTCCTGCCACAGCGCGATCGCTGCAGACGCGCGGTCGGAGGCCAGATAGAACAGGTTGCACCCGGACCAGGCACCGTCTGAGAAGCGCAAGTAGGTACGCCGCGTTCCCGGCAGGGCGGCCTCGATAGCCCCCTTCTCCGCGAGCAGGGCGCAGACATCGGCGGCAGCGGGCACGTCGGCGAGGAACCGCTCGATCCATTCGGGCCGCAGCAGCGCGTGATCGGCGGTCGTGACGAGCAGCGGCGCACCGAGCGCCGCGAACGCTGCGGCGACGCTGGCGCTGGGGCCGCGCTCGGCGCGCAGGACTTCGACGCCAAGGTCAGCCGCCGCAGCCGCCACGACGCCCGAGGATGCGGACACCGCAATCCGGGTGGCGCCCGCCGCGCGCAGGGCCGCGACGACACGGGCCAGCATCGTTGCACCCGCAATCTCGATCAGCGCCTTGTCGGTGACGCCCGCATAGGTGGCGACCGGATCGGCGTTGCCGCGCGATCCGGCAAGAATAAGCGCCTGAAAGCTCATCGCGGCGCGCTGGACGCTCGCCAAACCTTCCAGAGGACGCCGGGCGCGGAAAGGACCGGATGATGCTCGATCCTCCGCGTGACCGGGATGTTGAGCCCGCTATGCCGGTTGATCTTCCAGACGGCGTAGCGCCCGGCCCCCTCGAGAAGGAACGCCGCCTTGACCAGCCGTGCCGCGTTGAGAAGCTTGCCCGCACGATGCCTGCGCGACCACGCCCGCATCAGCCCGACGCACTCGCCGGTGGAAACCACGGGGCGCAGAGTTCCGGCCTCGTCGGAAAAGGAAATGCCGGCCGCATCCCAGGCCAGCCGCAGCAAGCGGGCATAGCGCTCCGGATCATGCGCGACGATTTCGCGCTCACGGCCCGGGCGCTCGACCCGCAGTTCGGTGTTGTAGGTCTCGCGGAACAGCGCTTCCCAGAAAGCGGTCTCACGCGCCACAACAGGCCCCAGCACCGCCGCGAAGCGCGCGGCGGTCGCGGCGGCGCCCGCCACAGCACGCACCACCTGTTCGTGAACCGAGGCATTGGCAGCCCAGATCAGCGCGCTTGGCTGTACGAAGCGGGTCCAGATCGTCGTGTCGAGATGACGCCCGCTGGCCGCCGAGGCAAAGCGGCTGAGCGGCATGGTCGCGACCTTGGCGCGGACGATGCGGTTGCCGATGCGCACTTCCTGAAAGCTGATGTCGGGCCAGAGCACGCGCGATGCCCAACCCGCCAGCCCCCGGGTCGGAATATCGCAGGTCAGGACATAGAAATCGACAAGCCCGTCGAGGTCGCCGGTGCGCAGAACCGACCCATAGAACAGCACCGCCTCCCCGTTCAGCCGCCGCGCCACTTCCCGCGCAGCCTGCACCACTTCGGGAACGGCGACGCGTGCCAGATCCTGGCGAACGAAGGCGTTCAGCGCCATCGTCACGGGATGACGAACTGGAGCGGCTCGCCTTGACGGACGGTCATGTCGCCCCCTGCATAGAGCTCACCGTCGAGAATGAACCCCCCGTCGAGCGAAAGCGTGAAGGATGTCGGATCGCCGCGATGATAGCCCGCCCTTTCGAGCCAGCCGGGCGACGCACCCGAAAGCAGCGTGGGAACGCTGAGCGGCATCCACGCGGGCGGCGCATCCACGGCCAGCATCTTCAAACCCTCGCGCGGAGCGCCGAACGGCTTCACATTGAGTGGCAACCGTTCAAGCGTCGAGCCGAAGAGGATGTAGAAGTCGCGCTCCATCGCCGGGCACCCTTCGACCCCGATGCGCATCCGCTCGCCAGCGCGCCATTCATTGTCGCGCCCCCCGAACATCGTCTGGGCGATGCCCCAGCCGAGCGACAGCCCGACCGCAAGGCCATTGAAGGCGCCGGCCCTGTGAGTCCGCTGCGCCAGCCCGGTCGCGCGGACAAACGCCCCCGCCCCGAACAGGAAACCGCGAAGGTCCGGGCCGGTGGATCCGGCGCGCAGGATATCGACCGGCCGGCGCGTCTTCACCCCGCCCCGCTCGGCGGCCTCGATCGCGTCCGAAACCGACCAGTCGACAGGCAGCCCCAGATCGAAGGCGAGCGCATTGGTCTTACCCGACGGCACGACCGCCAGCCGCGGCATGGCGTTGCCGAAAATGGGATAGGCACAGGTCAGCGCGTCGCGAACCGTGCCGTCGCCGCCGTCCACGATCAGAACCTCGATGCCCGCATCTGCGAAGTCCAGCAGCGCGCGCGAGAGGTCCGGCAGCTTCCTCGGCGACCGCACCATGGCGTCAAACGCCACCCCGTCCACGGCGGGCGAGAAGGATTGGGCGCGGTTGCGATGGCTCTGCGGGTTGCTGAGAATACCGATGCGATGCTTCGCCGGTCGAACGCCACGCGTGCGAAGCGCGCGCCGCTCGATTGTGCCGATCGTCTCGGCGGCGATGCCGACGTCACGCCGCGCGATCAGCCCATGTGCCATGAACTGCTGCGTGCCATCGACCGCGATATCGGAGAAAGTCTTCTTCAAGCAACCCCTCGGTCATGCGCTCGCAACATAGTCCGTTCAAGGAGCCATTGTGGCGAAGCTTACCCGCAAGTTATCATTGTGTCGTTACCGTGACAAGGGGATGTCTTCCCCGTGACACCGCCCGTCAGGCGGCAGCGGACCTATCGGCTGTAGCGCGTGCGGATGGCGATCGCGCGCCCCTGTTCGGGCAGCTGAAAGCGCACCGCCTCGAACGACGGCAGACCGAACGTCGTCGGCGCGTCGTTGGAAAAGCCGAAGCCCTCCTTGATCGAGAACAGCGTGCGATTGAAATCGCGATCGCCATTTTCGTCGTGGTAGATCGCGATCGCATAATGTCCCGGTTTCAGCCAGAAACAGGCGCGCGTCGTGGGGGCCACGGTGGCCACCCGGTCACGCGCCAGCTTGCCGCCACCGGCCAGAAAGCGTTTCCGGTCGTCAGGGTAGACGGTGAACGCCACCTCGCCCTTGGCGCTGCGCAGATTGGTGGCACTGACCTCCAGCTTCACTTTCCCCGCGTCCTGCTCTCCGACGCAGGCCAGGGCGGACGGCGCGGCCAGGATGCCGACGACACCAAGCGTTGCGAGAAGCGGCTTCAGCCAGGGGCGATGATTCACGATGATCCCTCCATGCATATTCTGTGCGGCCCGAACGGTGCCTTAAGGGGCACTAGCTGAACGCAGGCTTGGCCGCTCGTTGGCCGAATGTAAGCAATCATTCCCCGACGTCACCCCTTGCCGCATCCTCCCACTGCGATTGCCTGTCCGGCAAAGCTTCACTAAGTCGCGGAGAATGGCCAGCACCGTACCCGTCGTTTCCCAACCGACCGCGTTCGCCACGATCGGCGATAATCCCACGCTTCTCTGGGGCCTCACCGCCACCGAACGCACCGCGCGTATCGCGCGTGCGAGCAAGCTGGTGCCGAGGGACGAAGGCGCGGCGACCACCCCACCCGCCCCCGTGCTACTGGCCAACGCCGCCTTTGCTTTCGATCCCGCCTGGCTGAACCATCTGGTGTCGCAACCCGGAACCGTGTTGACGCTGGGTGGCGTACCGGCGCTGGCGCTTGCCCGCGACCCGCACGAGGCCCGGGAGATCGAAGCGGCGATGCGCGAGGCAAAGCCGCTTTCGACGACCACGCCGCTGCGAACGCTCGCCTTCGAGGATGGTCCCACGATCGAGAACAAGACGCTGCGCAAGCGCGAAACACCGTTCCTCATGCCGCTGCGCCCCGACACGGTGCGGACGATCGAGCGGGCGAGCTATTTCGGCGCCTATAAGGGTGTCACCGACATCCTGACCAAATATCTGTGGCCCGAATGGGCGCTGGTGCTGACTCGCATCTCCGCGCGGCTCGGCCTCACGCCCAACATGATCACCACCATCGGCGCGCTGTTCTGCGTGCTGGCGACATGGTGCTTTGCGGAGGGGAACTACTGGTCGGGCATGGCGCTGGGGCTTGCCTTCATGGTGCTCGACACCGTCGATGGGAAGCTGGCGCGCTGCACGATCACCTCCTCCGCCTGGGGCAATATCTTCGACCACGGCATGGACCTGGTCCACCCGCCCTTCTGGTGGTGGTTCTGGGCCACGGGGCTCGTCCATTGGGGGCTCGGTTATGACGACGCCACATTCTGGTGGGTGCAGGGCGCGATCCAGGGCGGCTACATCGTCCAGCGGCTGATCGAGGGCGCCTTCATAAGCCAGAATGGCGGCATGCACATCCATGTCTGGCGACGCTTCGACAGCCAATTCCGCCTGATCACCGCCCGGCGCAATCCCAATATGATGATCCTGTTCGTGTCGATGCTGTTCGCGCGGCCCGACCTGGGCCTGATCGCCGTCGCATGGTGGACCGCCATCTCGTGCGCCATCCATGCCGTGCGGCTGGTGCAGGCCTGGATCGTCCGCGCGCGCGGAGGTACGATCCGCAGCTGGCTGTCCGATGAAGCGAGCGAGACCCGATGAACGCCACCATCACAAAGTTCGGCTATCCCGCCACGCTCGTCGCCGAGTTTGCGCACTGGCTGGTGTTGCTCCGTCCCGCCCAGCCGACGCTCGGGAGCCTCGTCCTGGCCGCAAGGTCCGACGTGACCGCGTTCGGCGATCTGCCAGCCGAAGCGCACGCGGAGCTGAAGCCGGTCACCACGGCGATCGAAAGCGCTCTGAGTGATTTCGTCGGCTATGAGAAGCTCAACTATCTGATGCTGATGATGGTGGACCCGCACGTCCATTTCCACGTCATTCCCCGCTATGCCGGGGAACGCCGCTGGCGGGACCGCGTCTTCGTTGACGCCGGCTGGCCAAAAGTTCCGGACCTGTCTCAGGCCGTGGTCCTGGACCGCCCGGAGAGCGACGCGCTGGTTTCGCATCTGCAATCCACATGGAAATGATTCCCGGCTGTCAGCGTTCAGGCGGTGGCCTGTGACGCGGGACTGCTGCGGGGATCGGTTATGACGCGACCGGTCAGCGAGACACGAGCGCGGCGAAGAGGCGCGCATGCTCTTCGCCGGCCGTGTCGATATCGTAGGGGCGCAGCATTTCGGGCGAAACCGCGCTGACGGTCCCATCGAGCACCGCAGCCATGGCGCGCGCCAGCGCAGTAACGTCGCCAACCGGCACCGGCGCTTGCCCGCCGATGTCCTTCAGCATGGCAGCGATGGCGGGCGAACTGGCTGTGGTCACCACCGGGCAGCCCTGGGCCAGGGCCTCGAACAGCACTGCCGGCAGCTCTTCCCAGCGGGAGGAGAGGGCGAAGACGCCAGCCTCGGCATATTCGCTCGTCAGGTCCGAAACATAGCCGCCAAACATCACGCGGTCCGCGATGCCCAGCTCGGCAGCCAGCAGTTCCAGTGCGGACCGATCGGGCCCTTCGCCGAACAGGCGCAGCTGCCAGTCACGGTCCTTCAGCAGCGCGGCCGCGCGTAGCAACGTTCCCTGGTCCTTCTGCCGCGACAGACGTCCCACCGAGAGGATCACCGGCGGCTTTGCGCGCGGCACCGGATGGGCTTCGTCACGTGGGGCGAGCTGGACATAGGGGTTGTGAACAAGGCGCACACGGTCGCCGACACCCGGCGGCGCGATGTCTCGGATCTCGCGCGCCGACGCCTCCGACAAGGCGATGATCGCCTGCGATCCAGCGAAGACCGAAGCGTAAAAGCGCCTCCGTACCCACCGTTGCGCGGCTCCGCTCCCGCGCTTGAACAACGGGTTTGTGATCTTGGGAACGAAGGCCGCCCTTGCACCCGACAATGCCAGCGCCAGCGCGCTCGCGACATGGGTATGGTTGCCCGGTGAGTGGACGACAGCAGGCCGCGCTCGCGCGATGTGCCGGGCCAGCGCGGGGATCGCGGCGCACAGGCGCAGACCGCGCGGCAGAGCGCGTATCCCGCCGAGACACGTCTGGCGCACCTCCGCGTCGAGCAGCGCGCGCACCGGCCCGCGCGTATCAAGCACCACCATTTCGACTCGCAGGCCCTTGCGTGTGAGAGCATTGGCGACATGGCAGGCTACGCGCTCGACACCGCCGGTCCCGAAATGGTCGAGCAGTATCATCACGTCGGTGCCGGTCATCAAACGGCCCTTTCACCCGCAGCGGCGTCAGCGGCAATCACCGCTATTTGCATCAGTCCGCAGCCCAGCGGTCGGTGAGCGCGGTCGCGATTTCGATGTCGTTCAGGAAATCGACCTCGCCCCATTCCTCGCCCTGTATCGACACGGTGCCGACCTTTCCCGAAGGTGCCAGGCTGTCGATCACCTTGAGGTACCAGTGCTCCACCCCTTCGGGGGTACGCATGGCCTTTCGCACCGCTTCGCGGAACAACGCACCGCCTTCGCCGCGAAAGGCAAGAAAGCCGATCGATTCGGCGTTGGTCTGCGCCGCGGTGAGCGTCTTGCCGATGCGCTGCAGCCGGTCTCCGTCGCGCTCCACCTTCATGTCGTCGCTGTCGTAGCTGTCCTTGACGTCCACCGTCACCGTGATTGGCCAGCCGCGGTCCTGTTGCACGCTGTGCACGATCGCTTCCGAAACAAGCGTGTCGCCGTTCAGGATCAGGAAGTCACCCTCCATCGCCTCCCGCGCGATCCAGCAAGAGCCCAGATTGTCGGCCACCTTGTAGAACGGATTGAATCGGGTCGTGATGTTCACGCGCGGATCTTCGATTCGTGACAGGACGTCATCGACCATGTCCGTCATGAAACCGGTGACCACGTCGATTCGCCTGACCCCGCCACGCGCCAGCATCTCGATCTGCCATTCGATGAGCGTGCGACCCGAGAATTCGATCAGGCATTTGGGCCGTTCGGCGGTCAGCGGCAGCATGCGCGAGCCCTGACCCGCGCTGAGAAGTATCGCATGTTCGATCATCATCGGGCCTTAACTGCTGGCTTGCGGGAAGGAAAGGCCGCCAGCGCCGACACCCGGCATCCCATTGCCTCGCCGCGCGAAAGGCGCAAAGGAGCAGCAATGCCCGCCGAACATGCAAAGCCGATCACGCCCTTTTCGCGCATCATGGCCAACACCGGATGGTTGATGAGCGGCAAGGCCTTTGGCGCGCTGTGCAGCATCGCCTATCTCGCCATTCTTGCCCGCACGCTGGGGCTCAAGGGTTTCGGCCATTTTTCGCTGATCTTCGGCACCGCGCAGGCGCTGATCGCGATTGCCGGCTTCGAGAGCTGGCATGTGGTCGTGCGCTACGGCGCCGCGCATGTCCATGCCCGGAACTGGCCGGCGTTCGGCCGGCTGGGGATGCTGGCGGGGATGCTCGATGCGGTGGGCGCGGCTTTCGGTTGCCTGCTCGCGGCGATCGTATTCTTCGGCTTCGCGCATCTTCTCGATATCCGGGAGGATTATGTCATCCCCGCGTTTCTGTTCTGCTGCGCGCAGCTGTGGGCACTGGTATCGGCACCCACCGGCATCGTCCGCGCGCTCAACCAGTTCCGTATGGCTGTCTATGTCGAGGCGGTGGTGCCGATCGGCCGCCTGATCGGCGCGCTGATCGTCTGGCAGACCGGGCCGAGTGTCGAGCGCTTTCTGTTCGTCTGGGCATTGGTCGACCTGATCGAGGCGATCGCCTACTGGGTGATGGCCCGCCGCCTGTGTCCGGAAGCGGTGCGCCTCACTCACCTCAAGGGCTATCGCCAGTCGCTGCGGGAGAATGCGGGCCTGAGGCGATTCTTCATGATCACCTATGCCGGCGCGACGGTGGACGCGCTGACCCGGAACGGGCCGCTGCTGATCGTGGGCGCGATTGTCGGCACGCGGGCCGCAGGGCTTTATCGCCTGGCGAGCCAGCTTTCACAGGCCCTCAGTAAATTTTCCACCCTCCTCACCCGCGCAGTCTATGCCGAGGTCGCGCGCGCGCGCGTGGCATCGAGCGCGCGGGAGTTTCGCGCCCTCGCGGCGCAAACCAGCCTGATCGCGGGCGCGGGCGGGATCGTCGTGGTGATCGTCGCGCTGGTGCTTGGACGGCCGCTGCTGGGCCTGATCGGCGGTGAAGCGTTCGAGGGGGGCGTCGCGATCCTGGTGCCGCTGGCGCTGGCGGCAAGCTTTGACCTGGCCAGCGTCGCCTTTGAGCCGGTGCTGCATTCGGTCGGGCGCGCGCGACTGTCACTGATCGCGCGGATCGTCGCGCTGGGCGTGCTGGCGCTGGCCATGGCCCTGCTCATCCAGGCCGGTCCGTCGGGCGCCGCCTGGGCAGTCGCGCTCGCGGCGGCCGCGCTTTATGTCACGATGGGGCTCATGGCGCTGATCGCGTTGCGCCGGATCGAGCGCTCCCCTCCGCCGCATGCCGAGATGCCGGTCGATCCATCGACCGCATCCGGCATGTTTTGAATCAGCCTTCTGGCGCAACCGCACGGCCTGCACGACCATCCCGCCTAACCGAAGCGCCGGCCCGAGGAATTGCGCGCCACCCCCCTTGCGGACGGCGAGAAGCTGTGACAGAGGAGCTTTCCCCTTTACGGGGCGGGAGCTTTGCTTCCGTTGCCTTCTGGCAGCTGCATTTTTGCTACTGGCAAGGCCCCTTCGTCTAGCGGTTAGGACGCGGCCCTCTCACGGCTGAAACACGGG
>CAZJCT010000051.1:0-17133 GCA_964544675.1 uncultured Sphingobium sp. | reverse complement strand
AGGGGGTCCCTCTTCGACGCCGATCGGGGGTCCCTTTTGAACGCCGTTTGACATCGCTATGGCCTCGACAACTTTTTCAGCGATCTCAGCCTTCGTCTCGTCAGACAATTCGTCGAAATCTTTATGACCGAGAGCTTCCCAAAACCTGTCACCCGCGTCCGACTGAATATGGAGCACCGGCCCCATAGCAAAGAAAATGAGGACGGCCCAAACAACGGCATTTAGCGCTTTTCGGTCACCGTCCTTCAACGCCTTCAGCAAATTGCTAAGCCAGAGACTACCGTCCTCGGTTTCGACAAGTTCAATATCGAACTCAACGCCCGGCGCGACGACTTCGCCAAGCTGACGGATTATAGCGACCCACTCGATTGCCGCTTTGGCTACCGCCTCTAAGTCGGCGTGCTGCCCCTTCTCGATGTCAAAATAGAGACTGATCGGATTTTCCGCCATGCCGCGTTCTCCCCTTACAGGAAGTTATGCAACTCTGCGGTTTCCGTCAATCACGTATGCGAAGGGGATAATCACCAAGCGATCCCGTCGTTTTCCAGCATCATCACCGTCACCATCTCCCCCGCCGTCACCGACGGGGCATCGACCGGGCGTTCGAGCAGGGCGTTGGCGAGGCTCAAGGGGCGCAGCGCGCCGCTGTCGCGGTCGAGGAGGTCGGTGAGCCTGCCGTCGTTCACGATCACGCGGCGATATTCGGCGCGGCTGGCTCCGGGGGGCAGGGGGATAGCGCTCGGCACCTGGCGGCGGCGCGGCAGCGGGTCGGGTGCGCCCATCATGTGGCGGACGAGTGGGAGGAGGAAGAGGTGCGCGGTGGCGAAAGCCGACACCGGATTGCCCGGCAGGCCGAGCATGATCGCGCCGCCAATCCGCCCGGCGATCAGCGGCTTGCCGGGGCGCATCGCGATCTTCCAGAAGTCGATGCTCCCGCCAGCCTCGAGCAGCGCAGGGCGGATGAGGTCGTGGTCGCCGACCGATGCGCCCCCGGTGGAAACGATGATGTCGCGTTCCGCTGCTCGCCCGAACGCCTCGACGAGCGCGTCGATGCGGTCGGGGACGAGGCCGATGTCCAGCGTCTCGCAACCGGCCTCGGCCAGCATCGCGGCCAGCATCACGTCGTTCGACGCGGGCAGCTTGCCGGGTGGCACAGGATCGCCGGGGCGGACCAGCTCGTCGCCGCTCGACAGTATCGCGACGTGCGGGCGGCGGCGGACGGGGAGCGCGCCATGCCCTGCGACCGCCGCGAGCGCCATCTGGCGCGGGCCGATCAACAGGCCCTCGTCCAGAACGGCCTCGCTGGCCGCGAAATCGGACCCGCGCTGGCGGATGTGACGACCGCTGCCACCCGGTCCGTCGCCGGTGAGGATCAGGCGGCCATCCTCAACGGCGGCATCCTCTTGAACCAGAACGCAGTCGGCGCCATCGGGCAGCGGCGCACCGGTGAAGATCCGCATCGCCTCGCCGGGCAGGAGTTTGGTCGAAGGCGGCTCGCCCCCCGCGCGTGATTCCCCTGTGACGCGCCACGGCCCGGGCATGTCGGCAAAGCGGATCGCATATCCGTCCATTGCCGACAGATCGGCCCAGGGCTGATCGCGCAGCGCGGCCACAGGAGCCGCCAGCCAGCGCCCGCGCGCTTCGGCCAGCGGCACCGTCTCGACCGGCAGCGGCGCGGCGAGGGCGAGCAGCCGCGCCTGCGCCTCCGCGACCGGCATCAGGCTCATTGCGCGCCTGTCTCGTCCAGGCTCCAGTCGCCTGACTTGCCGCCGCGTTTCTCGGTCACGCGCACGGCGTCGATCACCATCATCTTGTCCATGGCTTTCAGCATGTCATAGAGCGTGAGAAGCGCCACCGAGGCAGCGGTCAGCGCCTCCATTTCCACGCCCGTCTGCGCGGCGGTGCGCGCGGTGGCGACGACGGCGATGCCGGTCGCGTCGGGCGCGATCTCCACGGTCACGGCGCTCAGCGGCAGCGGGTGGCAGAGGGGGATGAGGTCGGCGGTGCGCTTGGCCGCCATGATACCCGCGATTCGCGCGGTGGCGAGAACGTCGCCCTTGGCAACGCTCCCCTCGGCGATGGCCGCCAGAGCGGCAGCGTTGACGCTGATCCGGCCCTTGGCGGTGGCGCTGCGCACCGTGGTCGCCTTGGTCGACACGTCGACCATATGCGCCTCGCCGGACGCGGTGACGTGGCTCAGCCGGTCGCCGCTCATCGCCCCAGCATGGCGCGCGTTGCGGCGGCGACGTCGTCCTGTCGCATCAGCGCTTCGCCGATCAGGAAACAGCGCACGCCATCGTCCGCCAGGGTGGCGAGGTCGGCATGGCTCGACAGGCCGCTTTCCGCCACCATCAGCGCGTCGCCGGGGGCGAGCCGCGCCAGCCGCCGGGTGCGGTCGATGTCGACGGTGAAATCGCGAAGGTCGCGGTTGTTGACACCGATCAGCCGCGACCGGAGGCGCAGCGCGCGGTCCAGCTCGGCCTCGTCATGCACTTCGACCAGAACGTCCATGCCGTGGTCGATGGCCGCCGCCTCGATCTCGGCCATCGCGCCATCGTCGAGCGCGGCGACGATGATCAGGATCGCGTCGGCGCCCATCGCGCGCGCTTCCGCCACCTGCCAAGGGTCGACCATGAAGTCCTTGCGAAGGACCGGCAGTGCGCAGGCCGCGCGCGCGGCGACCAGATAGTCTTCATGGCCCTGGAAATAGGGCGCATCGGTCAGCACCGACAGGCACGCCGCGCCGCCCGCCTCATAAGCGCGGGCATGGGCGGGGGGATCGAAATCGGCGCGGATCAGGCCCTTGGAGGGGCTGGCTTTCTTGATCTCGGCGATCAGCGCAAGGCCGCCATTGGCCGCCTTCGCCTCCAGCGCGCGGCGGAACCCGCGCGGGGGCGATGCCGCAGATGTGTCGACCGTCGGCCGCCCGGCGCGGCGGGCGGCGACCTCTTCACGCTTGGTCGCGCAAATCTCGTCGAGCTTGTTCATTGGTACGCGATCCAGCAGTTGAGAAGCGCGTTGGCAAGGCCCTTGTCGATCGCCTCGGCCGCTTCCTCCGCGCCGGAGCGCAGGTCGCTCGCCTCGCCCGCGACCATCAGCGCGGCGGCGGCGTTGAGGAGCACGGCATCGCGATAGGCGCCCGCCTCACCCAGCAACAGGCGGCGAAGCGCGGCGGCGTTGTACGCCGCATCGCCGCCGCGCAGCGCCTCGACCGGGTGGCGGCTGAGCCCTGCGTCGGTGACATCGACGGCAAAGCGGCTGATCTGCCCGCCCGCCAGATCGGTGACATGGTTGGCGGCGGAGACCGACAGCTCGTCCATGCCGTCCTCGCCCGAGACGATCATCGCCCGCTCCATGCCGATCATCCGCATCGCCTCTGCGTAAAGCGGCGCATAGTCCACGCGCGCGATACCGATGAGCTGGCGAGTCACCCGCGCCGGATTGGCGAGCGGTCCGAGCAGGTTGAAGATCGTCCGTCGCCCCAGCGCCCTGCGGATCGGCGCGATGCGGGCGAGTGCGGGATGATGCTTCTGCGCGAACAGGAAGCAGATGCCGAGGTCCGCAAGCGTCGCCTCCGCCGTCGCCGATGCGCGTTCGAGGTCGAGGCCCAGCGCCTCCAGCGTGTCGGCGCCACCCGCGAGCGAGGTCGCGGCGCGGTTGCCATGCTTGGCCACCGGCACGTCGCAGGCGGCAACGACGATGGCGACGGCGGTGGAGACGTTGACGGTATGCAGGCCGTCGCCACCCGTGCCGCACACGTCGATCGCGCCTTCCGGCGACCGGATGGGGATCATCCGGTCGAGCATGGCGATCGTCGCGGACGCGATCTCGATCGCCGTCTCACCCCGGTCGGTCAGCGTGGCAAGGAATGCCCCGATGGCGTCGTCGGCGACCGTGCCGTCGAGAATTGCCGCAAAAGCAGCATCGGCCTCCACTTGCGAGAGCGGATGCGACGGGTCTGGCAGGATGATCATGCCGCCGCGCGTTTCCGTGGCGTCAGGCCCGCCAGCCGCATGAAGTTGGCGAGCATGTCGTGGCCATGTTCGGTCGCGATGCTCTCCGGGTGGAATTGCACGCTGTGGATGGGGAGCGTGCGGTGGCGGAAACCCATGGCCGAGCCGTCGGAGGCACTGGCATTGATCGCCAGCACGTCGGGCACATCCTCGACGATCAACGAGTGGTAGCGTGTGGCGGTAAAGGGGGAAGGCAGCCCTTCGAACAGGCCGGTACCATCATGGCTGACGGGCGACGTCTTGCCGTGCATCAGCCCGCCGCGAACGACCCTGCCGCCGAAATGCTGCCCGATCGCCTGATGGCCGAGGCAGACGCCGAGCAGCGGCTTGCCGGCATCGGCGCAGGCGGCGACGAGGTCGAGGCTGATTCCCGCCTCGTTGGGCGTGCAGGGACCGGGCGACAGCAGAAAGGCCGACGCTCCCGACGATATCGCCTGCCCGGCGGAGAGCGCATCGTTGCGCACCACCTCCACCTCTGCGCCCAGTTCCATGAGATAGTGGACGAGGTTCCAGGTGAAGCTGTCGTAATTGTCGATGACGAGGATCATGGTCGCCCTATAGCATCGTGCGGCAAGCGGCCAAGTGCAAAGCCCCGTCAGCGAAGGCCTTGCGCCGCTTGCTGCATCGGCGCCTGCGAGATGGTGACGAGTCCGCTCCACGGCCGGTCGAGGTCAAGGATCAGGACGATGGCGAGCGATAGCAGTGCGAAGACGAGACCCATGATCGGCCAGTGACGCCGACCCTCGCGCCCGAGCACATAGCCCACGATGCCGCCGGATATCAGCGCACACGCGATCAGCACATCGAGCACGAGCGAGGGAATGCGCGCAATCCGTTCCCAATGCCGGCTGCTCGCGGCATCGAACATCTCGTTCGTGGCGTTCACCAGCGTCGCGCCGACCGGCCCGGGAATGCCGGGCAGTGCACCCCGCAGCGCTGCCCAGACCCGCTGCTGGGCGTCCGCGCTCTGTGCTTCCACCCGTTCGGCGTCGTCGGCGTCCGGCAGGCTCGCACGCAACTGGACATAGGCGCGCATCTCGTTGCGGAGCGCGTCGCCCTGCACGCCTGTCGCGAGTCCGGCGCGCAGCCATGCGGTGCCGATCGCATTGGCTTCCGCCACCAGCATTTCGCGCCGGTCATCGTAGCGGCTGAGCGCCATGGAGAAGGTGAAGCCGATGAGCAGGCCGAGCAGCGCCAGCGCCGCCGAAAGCAGATATCCTTCGGCATTGCCGTCGGTGGTGCCCGTGTGCAGTCGGCCGCGTAGCAGCATGCCCAGCCCGGCGAACCCGGCAAGGCCGAGAAACATCAGCACAAACAGCACCAGAAGAGGGGCTGAGCCGAAAAAGTCGCTGTGCATCATGTTCGCCGCTCCCCCGAACGGACCCAAGTCGTGACACAATGCCGAACCCTGCCGGAACGCGCAACGCCGACCTTCGCGAGGCTATTGCCCGAACCCCGCTTCCCGGGCGACGCGCACCGCCTCGCGCGCGGCGGCAAAGAGTGCGCCCGCCTTCGCCTCGCATTCGCGCTGTTCGGAGGCGGGATCGGAATCGGCGACGATTCCCGCGCCGGCCTGGACGTGCAGGACCCCGTCCTTCAGCAGCCCGGTACGAAGCACGATACAGCTGTCCATATTGCCGTCGGGGGAGAAATAGCCGACGCCGCCGCCGTAGGGCCCGCGCGATTCCGGCTCCAGCTCCGCGATGATCTCGCACGCGCGCACCTTGGGCGCGCCGCTGACGGTGCCCGCCGGAAAGCCCGCGAACAGCGCGTCGAGCGCGTCCTTGCCCTCCGCCAGCTGCCCGGTCACGTTCGACACGATGTGCATGACATGGCTGTAGAACTCGACGGTATAGCTTTCGGTGACCGTCACCGTGCCCGCTGCCGCCACCCGGCCGACATCGTTGCGGCCGAGGTCGAGCAGCATCAGATGCTCGGCGCGCTCCTTGGGATCGGCGAGCAGGCTGGTCCGGTTCGCGTTGTCCTCTGCGGCATTGCTCCCGCGCGGGCGGGTGCCCGCGATCGGGCGGATCGTCACCTCCCCGTCGCGCGCGCGGACGAGGATTTCCGGGCTTGACCCGATCAGCGAAAAGCCGGGCAGGTCGAGACAATAGAGGAAGGGCGAGGGGTTGATCCGCCGGAGCGCACGGTAGAGGGCGAGCGGCGGCAGCGCGAAGGGCTGGGTGAAGCGCTGCGCCAGCACCACCTGAAAGATGTCCCCCGCGACGATATAGTCCTTCGCGCGCCGGACCATCCGGCCATAATCCTCCGGGGCGACCATCGCGGTGCGCTCTGCATGCTCTGTCGGTGCCGTGTCGGACGCCGCCAACGCCTCGGGCGGGATCGGGCCGGCGAGCCGGGCTGCGGCTGCCTCTACCCGGTCGCGTGCTGTCGCGATCGCACGATCGGCATCCTCGATCTCGTTCGCCCAGATCGGAGCAACCAGATACAGCGCGTCGGCGAGCCGGTCGAACACCAGCAGCAGCGTCGGCCGGGCGAAGATCATGTCGGGCGTGCCAAGGCCATTGTCGGGCGCGCGCGGCAGCCGCTCGACCAGGCCGACGCTCTCATAGGCGAAATAGCCGACGAGGCAGGAGAGGGCCGGCGGCAGTCCTTCGTCCATGTCGGCCTGGCATTCGGCGACGAGCGCCCGCAACTCGACCAGCGGATCGCCGGGCAGCGGTGCGAAGGCGGCGCGATCGGTCGCCCACGCACGATTGATTTCGGCGCTTCGTCCGTGGGCGCGGAACAGCAGGTCGGGCGCGAGGCCGAGGATCGAGTAGCGACCGCGCACCGACCCGCCCTCGACCGATTCGAGGATGAAGTCGCCGCGTCCCGGCTCCATCAGCTTGAGCGCTGCAGAGATCGGCGTGTCGGTGTCGGCGATCTGGCGTTGCCAGTAGAGCGCCGACCGTCCGCTGCTGAGGCTTTGGCGAAGCACTGCGGGATCGGCGGCCATGGCCGGAAGGGGCGCGCTCACTGGCCCCCGCCGGTTCCCAGCAGGTTGGATCGGACGCGCGCGGTCGCGGCATCGTTGCGGCTCACGCCTACATCCTTGGCGACCGCACGCATGAACTGGTCGGCATATTCGCCGCCCAGGACATTGGCGAGCGCGTCACGCGTGTTGGCCACCAGTTCCGCGTTTCCGCTCGCATCGCCCGGCGTGATGCCGTCGAGGCGGACGACCATATAGCCCTGACCGCCCTCGATGGGGACGGTCCGGACCGCGCCCTGTTTCATGGAGAACAGCGCGACGAGCGCCGCTGGCACGGGCCTGCCGTCGCGGCCCAGTTCGCCGCGAACGGTCGCGAGCCTGCTGACCTGCGGCAGTGACACGCCCGCCTGCTTGATCGCCTCGTCGAGGGCCATGCCCTTCTTCGCGCGCGCCTCGATCTGCGCGGCGGCGGCCTTGGCGCGCTTGCCCGCCTCGGACAGACGGTAGGCGCGCTCCACATCCGCGCGGATGGCGTCGAGCGACGGTGGCCCCGCCGGTTGCACGCGCGCTACTGCGACCAAAGCGAAGCTCTCGTCGGGGACGATCTGGACGATCTGCGGGTCGTCGTCCTGCTCCATGGCGAAGGCGGCCTTGACCACCGGCGCGAGCTCCGGCGCTATCGGCTGATCGGGGCGCGCAAGGTCGCGTGGCTCGGACGTCAGCAGCGGCGTCGTCTGCCCCTTCAGGCCGTTGGCCGAAGCGATCTCGTCGAAGGTGGCACCGTCGGCCGCCGCCTCATCGAGCTTGTTGGCCAGCGTCGTGATGGCCTCGCGGGCCTGCCGTTCCTTGAGGGCGGCCGAAATCTCGGCGCGCACCTGATCGAGCGTGCGGCCGGCGACCGAGCGGATGTCGGTCACCTGATAGACCGTCCAGCCGAGATCGGTGCGGACGGGTCCGACCACGTCGTTGAGCTTCGCCGCGAAGACCTGCCCCGCAACCGCGGCACCCACATCCTTCGCCAGAGCGTCCTGCGCGGTCGGGTCGAGCGTGGTGGAGGCAAGCCCTGCCTGCTGGGCCAGCGTGTCGAGCGAGCCGCCGGCTTTCGCCTTCGTCGCCAGATCGCGCGCGGCCGCCTGGCTGGGCAGCACCAGCCGCTTGAGAACGCGGGTCGTCGTCGCACCATATTGGGCGGCATTCTGCCGGTAATATTGCGCGATCGCCGCCTCGCCCGGGCTTGCGCTGGCGGCGAGGTCGGCGCGGTTCACGATGACATAGCGCACCGCGCGCTGCTCGGGCCGCGCGAACTGGTCCGAATTCTCGCGGTAATAGGCCGCTAGCTGGGCCGGCGTGACGGGTGCGTTGCTTATGAACGCCTCGGAGGGAACGGCAGCGAAGGTACCGCGCCGCTCCTCGAGCAGGATCGCGGCATAACGCGAAGACATCGCGTCGGGTGCGCGCGCGCCGGCGGCTGCGGGCAGCAGGACCTGCCGCCTGAGGATCTGGTCGCTGATGTCGGCACGGAGCGCCGATTCGCGGATTCGTTCGGCCTGGAGAAGCAGTTCGAAATTGCGCTGGCTGAACTTGCCGGTGGCGTCCTGGAACGCGGGATTGCGCGCGATGTCGGCATCGACGAGCTTCTTGCTGACCACGATGCCCTGATCATCGGCAAAGGCGCGCAGCGTGATGCCGTCGATCAGCTGCTGGAGGACATTCTCGAAGCCGCCTTCGGCGAGGAAGGTCTGCATCGTCAGGCCCGGATTGTTGCGGCGGTTTGAGTCGAACACGCGCTGCACGCGGTCCTGCACCTCGGCCCCGGGCAGTTCCTGTCCGTCGGCCTCCGCCACGGTCGATCCCCCGGCGAACATGGTCCCCGTCATGTTCGAGAGATCGGCGGCGGCGAACGCGAGCGCCACCAGCGCAAGGAACAGGAGGCCGATGACGACCCCGACCCGCGAGCGAAGCATCGCCCTGAACATCGCCAGCATTGCCTATCGTCTCCCGAGCGCGGTCATTGGGCCGCCGCTTTAGGGCGGCATGTCCCCCGCATCAAGTGCGGGGCCAACTGGTGCGGCGGATGGTTTCCGGCACTGGACAGCCGCGTCGGCGCTCGCCATGGACCCGGTCGCAACCCCGCATGCAGACCCAAAGGACGAAGCGATGACCGACCGCCGCCCGCTGATCGCCGGAAACTGGAAGATGAACGGCCTTCGCGCCAACCTGATCGAGGTGGAGGCGATCGCCGCACTGGCGGACGGGGCAAGCGGGGTCGATGTCGCGCTCTATGTCCCGGCAACGCTCATCGCGCCCGCCAACGCGGCGGCACCGTCGCTCGTCATCGGTGGGCAGGATTGCCACCAGAAGGACTCGGGCGCGCATACCGGCTGCGTTTCAGCGGCGATGCTTGCCGAGGCTGGCGCAACGAGCGTGATCGTAGGCCACAGCGAGCGCCGCACCGACCAGCATGAGAGCGATGCCGACATCGCCGCCAAGGCCGCGACCGCGCGCAAGGCGGGGCTGAGCGTGATCCTGTGCGTTGGCGAAAGCCTCGACGTCCGCGACTCGGGCCAGGCCGAAGCGGTCGTGTCGAAGCAGCTTCTCGCCTCGCTGCCCGAGGGTGCCTCGGCAGAGTGGCTGTCCGTCGCCTACGAGCCGATCTGGGCGATCGGAACCGGCCGAATCCCGACCATGGAGGCGATCGACGCGATGCACCGCGCGCTCCGCGAGGCGCTGCGCGGCGCGATCGGCGAGGGCGCCGATGCGGTCCGCATCCTCTACGGCGGATCGGTCAATGGCGACAACGCTGCCGAGATTCTGGCGATCGCCGACGTCGATGGCGCGCTGGTCGGCGGCGCGAGCCTGACCGCCGCCAAGTTCGGCCCCATCATCGCCGCCGCGCGCGCCGGTTGAAGCATCGGGCCGGAGGGGTTAAGGGGCCCCAACACCGACCGGGATCGCAATATCCATGCTCTTCACTTTCATACTCGTCGTGCAGGCCGTCATCGCGGCCGCGCTCGTCACCGTCATCCTGATGCAACGCTCCGAAGGGGGCGGGCTCGGCATGGGCGGCAGCCCGTCGGGGCTGATGTCGGCGCGCGGCGCCGCCGACTTCCTGACTCGCGCCACGACCGTGCTCGCGACGCTCTTCGTCGTGCTCAGCATCGCGCTCGCGTTCATCGCGGCGACGCGGCACAAGACATCGACGGTCGATACGTCGCTGGTGGGTTCGACCGCACCGGTCGAGGCGCCGGCCGATGTCGCACCGCTCCAGACCGGCAACGCCCCCGCACCCGCGGCACCGGCCCAGCCGGCGCCTGCGGGCAACGACGCGGTCCCGCTCGCCAACTGATCGCCCGTTTATTCGAAAACTTCCGAAATCTGTCGCTTCGCGGCAGGTCCGGCTTGCGCTGTGTTCGCTGAAAGGATTAAGCCTCTACTCCCATGGCGCGGTTCATTTTCATCACCGGCGGCGTGGTCTCCTCGCTTGGCAAGGGCCTCATGGCGGCAAGTCTGGGCACATTGCTCCAGGCGCGCGGATTTTCCGTCCGCATCCGCAAGTTCGATCCCTATCTGAACGTCGATCCCGGCACGATGTCGCCCTACCAGCACGGCGAGGTCTATGTGACCGACGACGGCGCGGAGACCGACCTCGACCTTGGGCACTACGAGCGATTCACCGGCGTTTCGTCGCGTAAGTCCGACAATGTGACCCAGGGACGAATCTACCAGAGCATCATCCAGCGCGAACGGCGCGGGGATTATCTGGGCGCGACAGTGCAGGTCATCCCGCACGTCACCGATGAGATCAAGGCGTTTGCGCTGGCGGAGACGACGGATGTCGATTTCGTGCTGTGCGAGATCGGCGGCACGGTCGGCGACATCGAAAGCCTGCCCTTCATGGAGGCGATTCGCCAGCTCCATAACGAGCTTGGCGTCGGCCGCTCGATCTTCGTGCATGTCACACTGGTGCCGTACATCGCCGCCGCCGGCGAGCTGAAGACCAAGCCGACGCAGCACAGCGTGCGCGAGCTGACCTCGTTGGGTATCCAGCCGCATATCCTGCTGTGCCGCTGCGAGCAGCCGTTGCCGGAGAGCGAGCGCGCCAAGATCGCGCTGTTCTGCAACGTCCGCAAGGAAGCGGTCATCCCCGCGCTCGACGCGCGCAGCATCTATTCGGTGCCCGCGCAATATCATGCAGAGGGACTGGACGACGAGGTGCTTCGCGCCTTCGGGATCGAGGGTACCCCGGAACCCGAACTCGATCGCTGGCTCGACATCATGGATCGCTGCGATCGTCCCGAGGGCGAGGTCACGATCGGCGTCGTCGGCAAATATGTCGGCCTGCCCGATGCATACAAGTCGCTGACCGAGGCGCTGATGCACGGTGGCATGGCCAACAGGGTCAAGGTGCATATCCGCTGGCTCGATGCGGAGCTGTTCGAGGAGAAGGACGACGGCGAGATCGCCGCGACTCTCGAGCCCATGCACGGCATCCTCGTCCCCGGCGGCTTTGGCGTGCGGGGGTCGGAGGGCAAGATCGCCTCGGTCCGCTTCGCGCGCGAACGCGACGTCCCCTTCTTCGGCATCTGCCTCGGCATGCAGATGGCGTGCATCGAGGGCGCGCGGAATACTGCCGGAATCAAGGACGCCTGGACCACCGAGTTCGGACCCACCGAGGCCCCGATCGTCGGCCTGATCACCGAATGGATGAGCCCGGAAGGGTTGCAGAAGCGGCGCGCCGACGGCGACCTGGGCGGCACGATGCGGCTCGGCGCCTATCCCGCCCGGCTGGCCGGCAACAGCGTCGTCGCCAGCATCTACGGCACCGAGACGATCAGCGAGCGCCATCGGCACCGGTACGAGGTGAACGCCGGCTATCGCGAGCCGCTGGAGGCGGGCGGGCTCATCTTCTCGGGCATGTCGCCCGACGGCACGCTGCCGGAGATCGTCGAACGGCCCGAGCATAGCTGGTTCGTTGGCGTCCAGTTCCACCCCGAACTGAAATCGCGTCCGTTCGAGCCGCACCCGCTGTTCGAAAGCTTCATCGCCGCCGCCGTGAAGCAGAGCCGGCTGGTCTGACGGGCTTGCTTTGCCGGAACAACGGACGGGGTGGGCAGGGGCTGCGCAACGTGCGTTTCCGCCAAGCCCTTGCACCCGCCGCGATTTCGGCGCAACACTCCGCCGCCACCCCGGGGGAGTGACGCCATGAATGAAACGCTGCTCCAGAAGCTGCCCGAGAACAGTCTGCTCAAGGTGCTCGATCCGAGCGAGCTTCAGGCTCTGCTCGCGCAGGCGCGCGAGACAACGGCACG
Source organism: uncultured Sphingobium sp. (assembly GCA_964544675.1). GTDB lineage: Bacteria > Pseudomonadota > Alphaproteobacteria > Sphingomonadales > Sphingomonadaceae > Sphingobium. The sequence continues at coordinate 4,876 of CAZJCT010000051.1, read as the reverse complement.
CAAGGGCGACGCGCTCATCCGCCAGGGCGACGATGCCGACTCGCTGCTCATCCTGATCGACGGCCAGGCGCGGATTACCGTCTATTCCGCGAACGGGCGGGAGATTGTCCTGGAGTATGCGGGCCCCGGCACGGTGCTGGGCGAGATCGCCCTTCTCGACGGCGGCACGCGTACCGCCAGCGTCATCGCCATGGGGCCGGTGCGCTATCTGATCCTTCCGCGCAGCGTGTTCGAGCGGGTGCTGGCCGAAAACCACCGTATCGCGCTGCGCCTGATGCGCGAGCTTGCCGGACGGCTTCGCCGGGCCAACCAGACGATCGAGAACGACCGTGCCTATGCCGCCGGGCCGCGCCTTGCCCGTTTCCTGCTGCGGCTCGCGGGCGAGGAGGATGAAGAGAAAGCGGCGGTGATTCGCCTGAGCCAGACCGAACTGGCGCTGTTCGCCGGGATCAGCCGAGAGAACATCAACCGCCAGCTCGCGCAATGGGGGCAGGAGGGGATCGTGACGGTCGAGCATGGCTCGCTGACGATCCTCGACCGTCTGACGCTGGAGGACATTGCGGACGCGCTGGAGTAGCCACGTAAAAAGGGCGCCGGATCGCTCCGGCGCCCCCAACGGTCCAGTCCCGTCCGATATCAGGCGGCGTTCTTGCTCGCCTCGTCGGCCGTCATGTCGATGACCGCGCCCTTGCCGTTGATGGCGATCTTGCGCGGCTTCATCGCGTCGGGCACTTCGCGGACGAGTTCGACGACCAGCAGCCCATCGGCAAGCTGCGCATCGTCCACTCGCACGAAATCGGCGAGTTCGAAGCGCCGTTCGAAGTTGCGGTTGGCGATGCCGAGATGCAGGAACTTGGAGCGGTCCTGCTCGCTCTCATCCTTCTTGCCGGTGATCAGCAGCAGATTCTGCTGTGCGGTGATGTCGATCTCGTCGGGCTTGAACCCGGCGACGGCGAGAGTCACCCGGTAGCGGTCCTCGCTCAGGCGCTCGATGTTGAACGGGGGGTAGTTGTCGCCCTGCTGCAACCGTGCGCTGTTCTCGATCAGGTCGAACAGCCGGTCGAAGCCGACGGTGCTGCGGCGATAGGGGGTCAAGTCAAAACCACGCATGTCAAATTCTCCTTACGAAGCAAGATGATGCAATGCCGGACCCAAACAGGCGTCCGTGGCATTCGTCCGATCCCGCGACGGGCGACCGGACTGCTCCGAAATGGGGTAAGCAGCGGGGTTTTCAAGAGGTCGGGGGGTGCCCCAAATGCTAAGGCGCCCGGATCCACGATGAGATCCGGACGCCCGCAAGACGACAAAGCGTCTCCCCCTTTTTTCGTCGCGCTCTCTTCCCCTGGCCCCCTTTAAGCTTGGGAAAGGGCTGCGACGTCCCTGAACCACGGCCTTGCTATGACTGCCTGTGTTTCTATGGTCTTGCTAAGCCGAGCCTTCGCGGCTGTCACTCGCTTTGGAACGGTCGCGCGCCTTTTGGTCCGATACTGTGTCAATCGCGCAACAACGCCTCCGTGGGGCCTGACGGGGCTACCGCACTTGCCAGCCTCGCGCTGTGGCCATAGACGTGCGCGGCTGATGCCCCTGTCCAGTTCCCCCATCCGATGATCCTGAGCCGCTACGAGCGGATGGTGGCGCGCCGCTATCTGCTGCCCGGCCGCAATGAGGGCTTCATCTTCCTCGTCGCGGCGATCAGTCTGGTCGCGGTCATGCTGGGCGTCGCCGCGCTGATCGTCGTGATGAGCGTCATGAACGGATTTCGCGCCGAACTGTTCGACAAGATCGTCGGCCTCAACGGTCATGCGGTGGTCCAGGGCTATGACGGGCGCCTGCCCAACTGGCGCTCCGTGCTTGACGAGACCAAGCGGACGCCGGGCGTCACCTCGGCCACGCCGTTGATCGAGCAGCCCTTGCTCGCGATCACCGGCGGCAGGGTGGAGGCGGCGCTGGTGCGCGGCATGCAGGTGGCGGACATCCGCGCCAACCCGTCGCTGCGCGACAATGTCGTCGCGGGCGACCTGGCGTCGGTTACGCCGGGCAGCGGGCGAGTAGCGATCGGGTCGCGCCTCGCCGCCAATCTCGGCCTGACGGTGGGCAGCACGGTCAGCATCCTGAATCCGGCGGGGCGATCCACCCCTTTCGGTACCGTACCCCGGCAGCTTCCCTATGAGGTGGGCGCGATCTTCGAGATTGGCGTCTATGATTATGACAAGGCGTTCGTGATCCTGCCGATGGAGGACGCGCAGCAGCTTCTTCTGCTGGGCGATCAGGTCGGCATGATCGAGGTGAAGACCGAGGATCCGGACCGTGTGGGGGAGATACTCGCTCCGCTGGCGCCGGCGGTCGCAAATGACGCCATCGTCGTCGACTGGCGGCAGATGAACGCCAGCCTGTTCGAGGCGCTTCAGGTCGACCGGGTGGTGTCGTTCGTGATCCTGTCGCTCATCATCCTCGTCGCGGTGTTCAATATCCTGTCGTCACTCATCATGCTGGTCCGGGCCAAGACGCGCGACATCGCGATCCTGCGCACCATGGGCGCCTCGCGCGCCAGCCTGCTGCGGATATTCATCACCGTCGGCCTGACGATCGGCAGTTTCGGGACTTTCGCGGGGCTGGGGCTGGGCTTCGTCCTGCTGACCTTCCGCCAGTCGGTACTCGACGGAATCCAGTTCCTGACCGGCCAGAATATCTGGGACCCGTCGGTGCGCTTTCTGGCCGAGCTTCCGTCGCGCCCCGACCCGCTGGAAATCACGGCCATCTGCCTGATGGCGATCCTCTTCAGTTTCCTTGCCACGCTGTATCCCGCATTCAAGGCGGCCAATACCGACCCGGTCGAGGTGCTGCGCTATGAATGAGCCGGTGCTCGCGACGCGCGGGCTGACCCGCAGCTTCTCGCAAGGCGACGTACGAATCGACGTGCTGCGCGGCGTCGACCTGAGCGTCGCGGCCGGAGAGATCGTCGCGCTGCTCGGGCCATCGGGCACGGGCAAGTCGACGCTGCTTCAGGCGGTGGGGCTTCTCGAAGGCGGCTTCGGCGGCTCGATCCGCGTGTGTGGCGAGGAAGCGACGGCGCTCGGCAATGACGGGCGCACCCGGTTGCGTCGCGACCGGCTGGGCTTCGTCTATCAGTTCCATCATCTGCTGCCCGACTTTACCGCTCGCGAGAATGTCGAATTGCCGCAGCTCATCCATGGCTCGACCGAGGCCGAGGCACGCGTGCGGGCGGAGAGTCTGCTCGGCGCGCTGGGCCTCGCGCAGCGGCTCGACCACAAGCCGTCGCGCCTTTCGGGCGGCGAACAGCAGCGAGTCGCCGTCGCGCGCGCGCTCGCGAACCGGCCGGCGCTGGTGCTGGCCGACGAGCCGACGGGCAATCTGGACGAACGCACCGCCGACATCGTGTTCGACCAGTTGGTGGCGCTGGTGCGCGGCGAGGGATCGGCGGCGCTGATCGCCACGCATAACGAGCGGCTTGCCGCGCGCATGGACCGTGTGGTGCGGCTTCACGAAGGCATTCTGGAATAAGCGGGCAGAGAGCTGTGCATAACCCGTGGTCCCGCGCTTGCGGACCGCGCATGCGCCCCTAATGTGAGGGCCATGTCCTTCACGCCCTTCGTCCCCTTGCGCGTATTCTCCTGCTACACGATGCTCGAAGGCGCGATCGAGCCGAAGGCGATTGCGGCGCATGCGCGCAAGCTCGGCTTTCCAGCGGTCGCGATGGCGGACCGCAACGGCCTCTATGGTGCGATGGCCTTCTCCGACGCCTGCGCGGGCAAGGGCGTCCAGCCGATCGTCGGCGCGATGCTGGGCGTGCTTCGGCCCGATGATTGCGGTGGCGCGACGGGTATGGTCGACTGGCTGGTGCTGCTGGCGCAGGATGCCGAGGGCTATGACAATCTCTGCGCGCTCGTGTCCTCCGCGCATCTCGACCGGCCGGAGACCGACGCACCGCATGTGTCGCTCGATGCGCTGGCCGGCAGGACCGACGGGCTGATCTGCCTGACGGCGGCTGACGAGGGCGCGCTCGTCCGGCTGCTGGCGGAAGGGCAGGCGCGCTTTGCCGCTCTCTATCTCGACCGGCTCCAGGCTCTGTTCGACGACAGGCTCTATGTCGAGATCGCGCGGCGGGGCCATGAGGCGGAGGAACTGGCCGAGGCGCCGCTCCTCGACCTGGCCTTCGATCGCAACCTGCCGATCGTGGCGACCAACCCCGCCTGCTTCGCCGAGCCCGATTTCCACGCCGCGCATGACGTCATGCTGTGCATCGCGGGCAGCAGCTATGTCGACAGTGCCGACCGCGCGCGAAGCTGCCCCGAGGCCTGGCTGAAGCCCGCCGACGAGATGGAGCGCCTGTTCGAGGACTTGCCCGAGGCGCTCGCGAACACGCTGGTGGTAGCGCAACGCTGCGCCTTTGCCGCGCCCAAGCGCAAGCCGATCCTGCCCAGCCTGGCGGGCGATATCGAGGGCGAGAAGGCGATGCTCCGCGAACAGGCGGAGGCGGGGCTTGTGCGGCGGTTGCGGAGGCTCAACACCGACACGCCGTTCGCTTCGAGCGACGTCGAGAAGCGACTGGACGAGGGATTCTCGACTTCGCTCGAAACGAACGGATTGCGGGAAAAATTCCCCGAATATTTCGACCGGCTCGATTTCGAGATCGGCATCATCAACCAGATGGGCTTCCCCGGCTACTTCCTGATCGTTGCCGACTTCATCCAGTGGGCCAAGGCGAACGGCATCCCGGTGGGGCCGGGGCGTGGATCGGGTGCGGGTTCGCTGGTGGCCTGGGCGCTCACCATCACCGATCTCGATCCGCTCAAGCTCGGCCTGCTGTTCGAGCGCTTCCTCAACCCCGAGCGCGTGTCGATGCCCGACTTCGACA
>CAZJCT010000050.1:0-17692 GCA_964544675.1 uncultured Sphingobium sp. | reverse complement strand
GGTCGACCGCGAGGGCCGCTCGCCCTTCGAGCTGATCGACGAGGTCGCCGACGCGCTCGCGCTCGACGTCGCGCCGATGAGCTGGCCGGTCGGCATGGGCGGCACCTTCCAGGGCATTCTCGACCTCGCCACCCGCCGCATCAGCCGGCCCGAGGGCGACAGCCGCGAATTCCTGGGCAAGGTGGAGGACGATCCCGCGCTGCCAGACGAAGTGACCGACGAGATCGAGCTGGCGGAGGGCGGCTATTCGGCCTTCGACCTCACCGCCTATCGCAACGGCGACCTGACGCCCGTCTATTTCGGATCGGCGCTCAAGCGCTTCGGGGTGGCCGAACTGATCGACGCCATCGCCACCCATGCGCCTCCGCCGCGCGCGCAACCCGCCGAACCCGCGCCGGTCACGCCCGACCGGGGCGATGTGACCGGCTTCATCTTCAAGGTGCAGGCCAATATGGACCCGCAGCACCGCGACCGCATCGCGTTCATGCGGCTGTGCTCGGGCAAGTTCAGGCGCGGCATGAAGCTCACGCCCTCGGGCAGCGGCAAGCCGATCGCGGTCCATTCGCCGATCCTGTTCTTCGCGCAGGACCGCGAGATCGCCGACGAGGCGTTTCCGGGCGATATCATCGGCATTCCCAATCACGGCACGCTGCGCGTCGGCGACAGCCTCAGCGAAAAGGCCGATGTGCGCTTCACCGGCCTGCCCAATTTCGCACCCGAAATCCTGCGCCGCGTCGCGTTGAAAGACCCGACCAAGACCAAGCAGCTCCGCAAGGCGCTCGACGATCTGTCGGAGGAGGGCGTGATCCAGGTCTTCTACCCGGAGATCGGCAGCCAGTGGATCGTGGGCGTCGTCGGCCAGCTCCAGCTCGACGTGCTGATCAGCCGGCTCGAGGCGGAGTACAAGGTCGAGGCGGTGCTGGAACCCGCGCCCTTCGACACCGCGCGCTGGCTCGCCGGGGACGCCGCGATGCTCGAGGCGTTTGCGGGAATCAACCGCTCGGCCATGGCCAAGGACCGCGACGGCAACCCCGTCTTCCTGGCCAAGTCGGTGTGGGACGTGAACTATCAGCAGGAACGCAATCCCGACATCCGGTTCAGCGCCACGCGCGAGCGTTAATGGGTCATCAGGCGGTGAGCCGATAGCATCGGTCGATGCCACAGGCGCCCGTCTTCCTTCTCCTGCTGTTCGCGGTCAACGTCGTGACCTTCGTCGCGTTCGCCCGGGACAAGGCCCGCGCGGTAGCCGGCGGACGGCGCATCGCGGAGACCGACCTTCTGTTCCTCGCACTTGTCGGTGGCAGCCCGGCGGCGTTCTGCGCCCGCCGGGTCTTCCGGCACAAGACTCGCAAACAGCCTTTCTCAACCCGGCTTCAGACTATCGGCGTCTTGCAGCTTGGCGCGCTGATCGGCTGGTTCCTGCTCTGACCCCAGGCGGGAAGGCAGGCCGCGCGCTCGTCAGGACGCCGGCGTTGCGCTAAATACACGTCCATGGTCCGCTCCGATGGCTATACCCGGCTCGTCGCCATCCTGCTCGCCGCGCTTGCGGGATTTGTCGACGCCATCGGCTTCATCCACTCGCAAGGCTTCTTCGTCTCCTTCATGAGCGGCAATTCGACACGCTTGGGGGTCGGCACCATTCAAAGCGGATCGCTGGCGCTGACGGGGCTGCTGGTGATCGGGGCATTCGTCGTCGGCGTAGCGGCAGGCACCTTCGTCAGCCGGGCAGTCGCGAGCGCTCTGCGTCGCCCGGCGGTCATGCTGCTGGTAACGCTGTTGCTCGCATTGGGCGCGGCGGGGATGAGCCGCGAGGTGCCGGCGCTCGTCACGCTCTGCCTCGTCGCCGCCGCCATGGGCAGCGCCAATGTGGTTCTGGAGGCAGGCGGAGAGGTGCGGATCGGCGTGACCTACATGACCGGCGCGCTGGTCCGTATCGGACAGGGCCTGGGCGATTTGTTGGGCGGACGGCGCGACGGGGCATGGTTGCGCTGGCTCCCGCTCTGGATGGCGCTGGTTTGCGGGGCGTCGGCGGGTGCGCTGGCAATGCAGAGGCTGGGACCGTCGGCGCTGTGGCTTGCCGCCGCGCTGTCTGCCGGGCTGACGGTCGTCCTGCGACTCCGGCCGCTGACCTGACCCGCTTCAGTAGAGCGTCGCGGGCACCAGCGGGATCGCCATGTCGGCGAGGGTCTTGCCGTCGAGCGTGGCGAGAAAGGCGCCCATCGCCTCTCCCAACAGGCCGTTGAGGCCGCAATTGCTATTCAGTCGGCAGGCAGCGCAGTCGGCTGCTGTCAGGCGGGGTTCAAGGTCGCGAACGACATCGCCGATGCGGATGGCCTCGGCGGGTCGCGCCAGCCGCACGCCCCCAGCCCGGCCGCGCACGCTTTCCACATAGCCGGCACGGACGAGCGCCTGCCCCACCTTGGCCATGTGGTTGTACGACAACCCCTGATCCTCGGCGAATGCGGCAATCGACAGCGGCTCGTCGGCACGGCGGGCGAGGACGATGAGCAGGCGAAGCGCGAAGTCGGTTTGCTGGGTCAGTTGCATAGGAAAACCTCGTTTCCCCTCTTGCATAAAACCCGTATCACTTATACCGGTATTTATAATACCTGATTCTGAGGAGGGGTTCCATGCCTGCGCTTTCCACCGAGACCATGCAGATTGTTAAGTCCACCGCGCCCGCGCTTGAACAGCATGGCGTCGCGATCACCACGCGCATGTACCAGCGCCTGTTCGAGAATCCCGAGGTGGAGGCGATGTTCGACCGCGCCGCTCAGCAAAGCGGCGAGCAGCCGCGCCGCCTCGCCGCCGCGATCCTCGCTTACGCGCGTAACATCGACAAGCTGGAGGCGCTGACCCCGGCGGTGATGCGGATGGTCGGGCGCCATGTCGAGGTCGGGGTGAAGGCGGAGCATTATCCGCTCGTCGCCGAGGCGCTGCTTCCCGCGATTCGCGACGTACTGGGCGCGGAGGTCGCCACCGACGCGGTTCTCCAGGCATGGGGCGAGGCCTATTGGGCGCTGGCCGAGTTGTTGATCGCCAAGGAAACGGAAACCTACGCCGCGATGGCCTGAGGCCGACCGGACAACGCTACACCACGCCGTCGGGTTCGAGCGCGCAGGCCTTGGCGTCACGCTCCACCTGAAGCGTCGTGTGGCCGATGCCGAAGCGGTCTCGCAGCCCGGTGGCGACATCGCAAAGGAAGGCGTCGCCATCGGCGGCATCGGGCATCACCAGATGCGCGGTCAGCGCGGTATCGGTCGTGCTCATCGCCCAGATATGAAGGTCGTGGACCGCCGTTACCCCCGGCAACCCGGCGAGGTGGCGTCGCACCGCCTCCGCGTCGATGCCGGGCGGCACCGCGGCGAGCGACATGACCAGCGCCTCCTTCAGCAGGCCCCAGGTGCCCGCGACGATCACCGCGACGATCAGCAGGCTGGTCACCGGGTCGATCCACAACCAGCCCGTGGCGCCGATCGCCAGCCCGGCCACGACGACGCCCGCCGACACGGCCGCATCCGCCGCCATGTGGAGAAAGGCGCCGCGAATGTTGATGTCGTGCTTGCGCCCGCGCAGGAAGAGCAGCGCCGTTCCGAGGTTGATGGCGATCCCCACCCCCGCGACAAGCATCACGGTGGCACCCGCCACGGGCTGCGGATCGGCGAAGCGCCGCACCGCCTCCAGCGCGATCGCGCCTGCCGCCAGCATCAGGACCACGGCGTTGACGAGCGCGGCAAGGATCGAGCTGTGACCCAGCCCATAAGTGAAGCGGCGCGAGGGCGGTCGGCGGCTCAGCACCGTAGCGCCCCACGCGATGACGAGGCCGAACACGTCGCTGAGATTATGACCGGCGTCGGCGATCAGCGCCAGCGAACCGCTGATCAGCCCGTACACCGCCTCCAGCGCGACGAACGCGAGGTTGAGAGCGATACCGATCGCGAAGGCCGCGCCGTGGCCTGACGACGGACGGCCATGGCCATGGGCATCGTCATGCGCATGGTGGTGGTGATGGTGGTGATGACTGCCATGCATCGCCGGTCGCTTCGCCCCCGCCCGCCGATCAGTTCTTGAGCAGGAAGACGGCATGTTCGGCGAGCAGGTTCGCCCGCCCGCTGCCGGTTTCCCGCCCGCCCTTCAGGAACCACGCATTCTCGATCGTCCAGCCGCGCTCCTTCACCAGCGCGCGGAAGTCGTCGATCGTCAGATGGTGGATGTTGAGCGTGTCGTACCAGCTATCGGGCAGCAAGCGGGTGACCGGCATGCGACCCCGCACCAGAAGGCCGACGCGCAGGCGCCACTGCGCGAAATTCGGGAAGCTGACGAAGGCACGATTGCCGATGCGCAGCAGCTCCTCGACGACGCGATCGGGCCGGCGCGTCGTCTGGAGCGTCTGGCTGAGGATCGCATAGTCGAAGCTGCGGTCGGGATAATAGCCAAGATCGGTGTCGGCATCCCCCTGAACCACCGACAGCCCGCGCGCGACCGCCGCCGCCACATTGCCGCCGTCAATCTCCAGCCCGCGCGCATCCACCCCCTTGATGTCGCGGAGCGCGGCCATCAGCGCGCCGTCTCCGCAGCCGACATCGAGCACGCGCGATCCCGCCGCCACATTGCGGGCGATCAGCGCCAGGTCGGGCCGCAAGCCGATGCCCGCCGTGTTCATCGCCGTCCCGCCTTCAGGAAGCCGTCAATCACCCGGTTCATCTCCGGCGCTTCGAGCAGGAAGGAATCATGGCCGAACGGGCTCGACAGTTCGACGAAGCTCGCCTCGCGCCCGGCGGCGTTCAGCGCATGGACGATGATCCGCGATTCGGCGGTCGGATAGAGCCAGTCGGTATCGAAGCTGATCAGGCAGAAGCGCGCGCGCGTGTCCCGGAACGCCGCCGCGAGCGATCCGCCATGATCGTCGGCGATGTCGTAATAGTCCATCGCCCGGGTGATATAGAGATAGCTGTTGGCGTCGAAGCGGTCGACGAAGCTGATCCCCTGGTGCCGCAAATAGCTCTCGACCTGGAAGTCGGCGTCGAAGCCGAAGGTCTTGGCGTCCCGCCCTTGCAGGCGCCGCCCGAACTTCTCGGTCAGGCCCGCTTCGGACAGATAGGTGATGTGCGCCGCCATGCGCGCGACCGCGAGTCCCGAACTGGGCACGTTGCCGTCGGCATAATAGTCGCCACCACGCCAGCGATGGTCGGCCATGATCGCCTGCCGTCCGACTTCGTGGAACGCGATGTTCTGCGCGCTGTGCCGGGCGGTGGAGGCGATCACGATCGCCGCCTCGACCCGGTCGGGGAACAGGGTGGGCCAGGTCAGCGCCTGCATCCCGCCCATCGACCCGCCGATGACCGCGAACAGCCGCTCTATGCCAAGGTGATCGAGCAGCATCGCCTGCGCGCGCACCATGTCGGCGATGGTGATGACCGGAAAGCGCATGCCATAGGGCGAGCCGGTCGCCGGATCGATGCTGGCAGGGCCGGACGATCCCATGCAGCTTCCCAGCACGTTCATGCAGATGATGAAGTGCCGCGCAGGGTCGACCGGCAGTCCCTCGCCGACCAGACGCGTCCACCAGCCGGGCTTGCCGGTGACCGGATGGCGCGATGCGACATATTGGTCGCCGGTCAGCGCGTGGCAGATCAGGATCACATTGTCGCGCGCGGGCGACAATGTGCCATAGGTTTCATAGGCGAAATCCACGGGCGACAGGCTGGCGCCGCTGGCAAGCCGGAGCGGCCCCTCCAGCCGGATCTGGCAGGCAAGTCCGAAAAGCGTGTCGTCCTGCACGAGGCGGGTCATCATCCCCCGCTCATACCGCAGCCCGCGCGAAAGGGAATGCCCACGCGCGGGCCGGATGCGTCGAACCGCCTACTTCTTCGGTTCCGGAGCGACCGTCACCTTGACCTCTTCGCCGCTATTGCCCGGAAATCCGGTGAACATCGCGTCGATCAGATTGGGGACGATATAGGTCTGCTTGTTCGACAGCGACCGCGCGCGCGCTGTGCCGTCGAACACCGATTGCCCGGTTCCGGCGCGGTCGATGCGAAGGGTCAGGCGGCTGTCATAGACGGTGTAGCTGCTCACGTCAGAATAGCCCGACGGTCCCCACAGGAATGGATCATGGAAGCCGTAGATGTAGCGGCCGCGCCATCCGCGATAGCCATAGGGACGCCAGAAGGGATCATAGTAGAAGGGATCGCGCGCAAAGCCCGTCGATACCACCTTCTCGGAGCCGGGCCCCACATCATAGCCGAGGCGGACGACAAGCTGCGCCTGCGCCGGATCGGCGGCGCGCGTGTAGCCGTAGCTCGCCAGCCGCTCCGCCACGAGGTCGGCATAATGCTGGAACTCCAGCCCGCCCGCATCGCGGCTGTCCTCCGCCACGACGGTGAAGCTCTGGCCCTGAGCCGGGGGAAGCTGCTGGAAACGCGCGACATTGGCATCGAAGCCGGTCGAGCAGCCGGTGAGCGCGGCCAAAGCGAGCGCCGGAGCCGCCGCAAGCCGCCATATCCTCTTGCTGGTCATAGGGTGCGTCCTGTTCTGTTCTGTTCGCGTGCCGGCCTCTCCAGACCGGCTACACCTGAAAGCGCGTATCCGCGCCGATGGGTTCATGCTAGCCGCCGGACGCTGAACCGCGTTTGAACACCGCATTGCCACGCTCCGTCGCAGCCGACCGCCGCCATCGGTCGGCAACATAGTCCCAAAAACCGCAAAAAACAGCCATTTGTCATGGTTGTGTAACATTATGATAAATGGTTGTTCACCTCCTCCGCCTAGAGATGGGGCCGTGACACACGCCCTCGCCCCTACGTCCGCGCCAGGCTCTGTCGAAGCGATGCGTATCGCCGGCAGCGAGTCCATCTACTGCTTCAACAGCCACAATCTCGCCGATGTGGTCGAGATGTTCAGGGCGAACGAGGAAATCCGCCTTCTCCCCATTGTCGACCATGCGATGCGGCCGGTCGGCGCGATTCACGAGAATGACGTCCGCCGGATTCTCTTCAATCCCTATGGCCACTCGCTGCTGTCCAATCCGTCGTTCCGAACCGATCTTGAAACCTTCCTGCGCCCCTGCCCGGTCGCCGACGCCACGACGCCCATCGGCGAGCTGCTCGACATCTACGCCCGGCAGAATGGCAGCATGGGGATGATCCTGACCCGGCACGGCCGCCTGTGGGGTACCGTCAGCAACCGGTCGCTGTTGGCGCTTGCCGCCGAGCGCGAGGCGACGCGAAACCACGCCATGAGCACGGTCGCGGGCCGCTTCGAGCGGCAGGCGGGCGAACTGTCCGATTTCCTGCGGTCCGCGTCCGAAACGCTCGCGCGATCGGCGTCCGCGACCGCGTCGCGCGCCGAGGCCAGTCGCGAGGAGGCCAATGCCGCCGCCGCCGCGGCAAGCCAGGTCAGCACCGGGATGACCGCCCTCTCCGCCGAATCGGGTCGTCTCGCCGCCGCGCTCGACCAGCTCGGAGCGGGGGTCGGTGAAGCCAAGGCCGCCTCGCGCGAGGCGGTCGCGATCGTCAAGGAACAGCGCGGGAAGGCCGAGCGCTTCGCCCGCACCGCCGATATCATGTCCGAGACGCTGGAGGTGATCCGGCAGCTCGCGCAGTCGATCAACCATCTCGCCTTCAACGCCCGAATCGAGGCCAGCCGCGCCGGGACGAGCGGCACCGGGTTCGCGGTGGTGGCGCAGGAGATCAAGCTGTTCGCGGACCGCGCGCGCGCCGCCGCCGGCGATGTCGCGCGCCAGCTCCACGATGTCCGCTCGACCGTCGAGGCCGTCACGACCGGGCATCGCGGCATGGAGCGCGTGATCGAGAGCGTCGACGACATGTGCCGCGTGGTCGAGCACACGATCGAGGATCAGCGCCAGCTCGGCCAACGCCTCGCCAGCGATGCGCGGGAGACCGCCGAAGCCACCGAAAGCATCTGCCGGAGCATCGCGGCGATCCAGCAAGGCAGCCTGGAGGCCGCGTCCAACGCGGCCGACATGCGCGACCTTTCGGCGACTCTGGCCGAAGGTTCGGCCAGCCTTCACGGCCGGATCGTCGATTATGTGGCCGACATGCGCGCGGCCTGATGCCGCATCACGCTTCCGCGCGGCGGCGCTCGACGAACATCTCCCACACCGCCATGAACAGGGCGGCAATCACCGGCCCGACCACGAAGCCGTTGAAACCGAACAGCTCCAGCCCGCCCAGAGTCGAGATGAACACGACATAATCGGGCATCTGGGTGTCGCGGCCGACGAGCACGGGCCGCAGCAGATTATCGACCATGCCGATCACGAACAGCCCGCAGAACACCAGGATCGCGCCCTGCACCACCGAACCCGTGGCGAGCAGGAAGAGCGCAACCGGTACCCAGATGATCGCGGTGCCGATCGCCGGCAGCAGCGAGAAGAAGCCCATCGCGATCCCCCACAGCATCGCGCCGCCGATGCCCAGCATCGCGAACACGATGCCGCCGATCAGTCCCTGCAGGATCGCGACGACGAGGCTTCCCTTGATGGTCGCGCGGACCACCGCGACGATCTTGTCGAGGAGCGCGCGGCGAAGCTCCGGCCGCAGCGGGATCGACTCCTCGATCCGCGCGCCGATCTCGTCGCCGTCGCGCAGCAGGAAGAAGGTGAGGTAGAGGACGACGCCGACCGCGAGCAGAACCGCAAGCGCGCTCTGGCTGATCGCCAGCGCCTGCGCCGCGATCGTCTCGAAGCTGCCCGCGATCAGTCCCACGACGCGCTCGCGGATCTGGTCGATGTCGGCCATGCCCATCCGGTCGAGTTGGCGCAGCGCCCAGTCGGGCAGCACCGACTGGAGCTTGAGGAACAGACCGCCGATGTCGAACCGCCCGGTCTCGATCCGCTCATAGACAGTGACCGCCTCGCCCAATATCGCCATGCCCAGCCCGATCGCGGGCACGATGACGACCATCAGCATCGCAAGCAGCGTCAGCAGCGCCGGCGTATTGCGCCGCCCGCCCATCAGCCGCCGCAGCCAGCGGTCCATGGGCGTGAACAACAGCGCGAACACGAAACTCCACAGGATCGCGCCGAAGAACGGCCAGATCAGCAGGCCGAGGAGCGCGCTGACCGCTGCCACCAGCCAGAGGAAGAAGCGATCCTCGGGCCGTTGGCCTGACGAACGGAGCGGCTCGGTGCGTTTCGTCTGGTCCTCGTCGCCCGCAGTCATATCGCCACCCACTTTCCCTCAGCCGCATATGGCGCGGGCGCGAAACGATCAAGGTCCGGACAATCAGCGACCGGTCTCGGCCGGATTATGCTTCTGAACGAAAGCCATCGCCGCCTCGAGCATCGCCAGTCGCGTTTCGCTTCGGGAGAGCCAGTGATCCTCCCCGGCGAGGGTGACCATCTCAACCGGCTTGCCGGCGGCGCGCAGCGCCTTTTCCATGTCGCTACTCTGCTTCAGGAGGACCACGGTGTCGTCCTTGCCGTGCACCAGCAGGACGGGCGCGTCCGCCTTCGCCGCCCAGTTGACGGGCGACACCGCCTTCAGATCGCGCCCCTTGCCCAATTCCTGATCAAGCGCGCGCATCAGCGTGGGGTCCCTGCCCGACTGGTTCCGCGCAGTCGAAGCGAACTGCGCCAGGTCAGAAACTCCGGCGATCGAAACTGCGCAGCGGTAAAGGCCATTCTGCATCGTCACGCCAGCCAGCGCCACATAGCCGCCATAGCTCGCGCCCAGAATGCAGGCGCGCTTGGGATCGACGATCCCCTGATCGATCAGATATTTCAGCCCGTCGGAGACATCGCTCTGCATGGCCCGGCCCCACTGACCGTAGCCCGCGCGCATGAATTCCGGGCCATATCCCGTCGATCCGCGGAAATTCGGCTGCAGCACCGCATATCCGCGCGAGGCGAATGCCTGCGCCAGCCAGTCGAACCCGATGCTGTCATGTGCGTTTGGTCCGCCATGCGGCAGGATGACGACCGGCAGGCCCTTCTCCGCCGCTCCCGGCGGGAGCGTGAGGACAGCCTCGATCTCCAGCCCGTCATTCGCCTTGTATCGGACCATGCGTACCGGTCCAATCTGGTCGGCCGCGAGGGGATAGGCCGTCCCGACGGGATTGGCGCGCCGGCTTTTGAGATCGACCGTGAACCAGGATTGCGGTTGGCTGCCACCCTCCACCAGGACGAGCAGCTTCGAGAAGTCTTCGTTCCAGTCCTTCAGGGTCACTGTTTGACCGCCAAACGCCTTGATCGCTGCGTCGAGCGCCTTTTGCCGCGCCGCATCCAGGAAGTGGTGCGACCCATGGATACCGCCGCGGTAATAGCCGAGGAGCCTGCCGTCCTTCGGCTCGACAATAGGCGACTGGGCATCGGCTTCGGCCAGATAAGGCAGCCCGCCTCCTCCCACCAGCGCGGCCTGAAACCACTGCAGCGAGGAATCTTCCGGGTTCCCGATGGAGTAGATAAGCGTGCCGGGCGTGGGACCAAGCGAGACGAGATCGACATCGCCCAGCTTGTTCTTGCCCGACGCGATCATATTCCCCCGGCCGTTGGCGATGGACCAGATGCTGCGGAGACCGTTGAAATCGATCGACGCGGCGACACCTCCATCTGGACCGATCAGCCAGTCGCGCCAGCCATCCACCGAGTGCTCGGCGATCTTGCGCGACTTGCCTGTCTTCATATCGACTTCGTAGAGATCGGGGCGTCCGGTCGCGAGATAGACCTGGTTGCCGATGCCGACCTCCTTGGTCATCGCACCGAAATAGCCATAGATCCGCCCATCGCGTTGGCGCATTCCGCGCCACCGATTGAAGGTTCCGGTCAGGTGCTGCGTCCCGTCGAGCAGCTTCCACACGGGACGGTCGTCAAGCGGCACGACAAGTCCGGTCAGGAGTTCCGCCATATCGACCCGGATATTCGGGTCCATGGCGAACGTATCGGATCGAACCAGGAGGACATCGTCTTCGCCTGCCCAGTCGAGACTGCGGACCTTGATGTCGCCCAGTTCTGCGGTCTTCAGCAGATTGCCCTGAGCGTCCACAACGATCAGACGCCGGGCACCCTTGACCTGCCCTACGATAGCCATTCGCTCGCCGGACGGGGACAGATCGGCTGTCTCGATGCCGGGAAGACTACCGTAGACGGAGAGGGGTGCAGGGGCGGCTTGGACGATCGACGACAAAAGAAGCGCCGCCGCCGCTGCGACGGCGACGCGCCGTGTCCGGAGTGACGACACGCCGCCAGCTTCTCGCGCACCCATCATGCGGCACTACCCCCGTTTCGTTGCCGCAATGCTATGCGGCCCGACGCGTGGGCTCAACTTCCTTATTGAACCAGATTGGTCGGGACCGGTGCAGGCGCCTCAGCGCATAAGCCCCAGCGCCTCATAGACCGCTATCAGCGTCGGCCGCGCCGCCGCCGCCGCGCGCTCGGCACCCTTGACCAGGATCGCGTCGAGCGCGGCGTCGTCGTCGCGCAGGGCCTGGTACCGCTCGCGGATGGGGCCGAGGCTCGCGATCAGCACCTCGCCCAGCGCCGGCTTGAACGCGCCGAATCCCTGACCGGCGAACTCCGCGCACACCTCATCCGCCGTCCGGCCCGCCAGCGCGGCATAGATGCCGACGAGATTCTGCGCCTCGGCCCGGCCGTCAAGCTCGGCAATCGACGCAGGTAGCGGTTCCGGGTCGGTCCGGGCCTTGCGTACCTTCTGCATGATGGTGTCGTCATCGTCGGTCAGGTTGATCCGGCTCATGTCGCTGGGATCGGACTTCGACATCTTGGCCGATCCGTCGCGCAGCGACATGATCCGCGCCGTCTCCTTGGGGATGATCGGATCGGGCAGGGTGAAGGTCTCCGTGCCCGTATCGAGGTTGAACTTGACCGCAATGTCGCGGGTCAGCTCCAGATGCTGCTTCTGGTCCTCGCCGACGGGCACATGCGTCGCCTGATACAGGAGCACGTCGGCCGCCTGGAGCACCGGATAGTCGAACAGCGCGACCGAGGCGCCCTCGCGGTTCTTGCCCGCCTTGTCCTTCCATTGGGTCATGCGGTTGAGCCAGCCCATGCGCGCGGTGCCGTTGAGCAGCCAGCACAGCTCCGCATGGGCAGGCACGCGCGCCTGGTTGAACAGCACCGACCGGTCGGGATCGATGCCGCACGCCACCAGCGCCGCCGCCATGTCGCGCACCATCGCGCGGCGCTGGTCGGCGGGGATATGGTCCGACAGCGAATGGAGGTCGGCGAGGAAGAAGAAGCATTGGTCCCCCTCCCCCATGGCGTCCTGCCCAACCGAATCCTGCATAGCGACCCAGTTGCGGATCGCGCCCAGATAGTTGCCGAGGTGGAGATTGCCGGTCGGCTGGATGCCGGACAGGATACGCATTTGCAAAAGCCCCATTTTCCGCAGTCATCCCCGCGAAGGCGGAGATCCAGAGCCGCCAGCGCTGCGCCCGCTACCCTGGATTCCCGCCTTCGCGGGAATGACCCAAGAGATCAACCGCGCGCAGGCCGCCGGATCTGCGCTTTCAGTTCAGCGATCCGATAGGCCCCGAGCGCCATCGACGCCAGCCCATAGACCACCGCGCCGCCGCCGCACAACAGCGCCAGAGCGCCCAGCCGCGCGGGCAGCGCTCCGCCCATATACGGGTCGAGCCAGCCGTTCATCGCCCACAGCGCGCCGCCCATTGCCAGCCCCGCCCCGACGATCCGCACCGCCTTTTCGCGGAAACGCGCGTCGAGCCGCAGAAAGTCCTGCCGGTGAAGCACCCCGTAGAGCAGCAGCACATTGACCCACGCGGACACCGCCGTGGCCACCGCGATCCCCATCGCGCCCAGCGGCCAGATGAGGATCAGGTTGCCGACGAGGTTCACCAGCATCGCGACCAGCGCGATCCTGACCGGCGTGCGCGTATCTTGCCGCGCGTAGAAGCCGGGGGTCAGCACCTTGATGAGCACATAGGCCGGCACGCCCGCCGCGAACGCCATCAGCACCGCCGCCGTGCCGGCCGTGTCGGCAGCGGTGAACGCGCCATGCTGGAACACGCCGCGCACCAGCGGCGTGGCGGAGATCAGGAGCGCGATGGCGGCGGGCAGCGACAGGAACAGCGCCAGCTCCATCGCGCGGTTCTGCGTATGGCTCGCCGCCTTCGGATCGCCGCCGCCGATCTGGCGCGACAGCGCGGGCAGGATCGCGGTGCCGACGCCGATGCCGACCAGACCGAGCGGCAACTGGTTCAGCCGGTCGGCATAGTAAATGTAGCTTACCGCGCCTTCGGGCAGGAAGCGCGCGGCAAGCGCGGTGGAGATCAGCAGGTTGAACTGGATCGCCCCCTGCCCCAGCGCGGCCGGGCCGATCACGGCGAGCATGCGTTTGACATCGGGGCTGAGGCGCGGCAGACCCAGCCGGAGCACCACGCCCTCGCGCCGGCACGACCAGGTCAGCCAGCCGAGCTGAAGCGCGCCCGACACCGTCACCGCGATCGCCTGCGTCACCGCTGTCTCGACCGGGCCGTCGCCGCGAAAGAACAGGATCGCGACGATCATGCAGACGTTCAGCAGCACCGGCGCCGCCGCATTGACCCAGAAGCGGTCAAGGCTGTTCAGGATTCCGCCAAGCAGCGACGTCACCGACACCAGCGCGAGATAGGGAAAGGTGATGAGCGTCAGGTGACGGGCCAGCGCGAACTTCTCCGGCCCGCCGTCGGGAAAGCCGCCGGTCATCGCCCACACGATCGGCCCAGCTGCCAGCATCATCAGCGCTGTGAAGAGCGTCAGGAAGGGAACGAGCACCGACAGCACCTGGCCGGCGAAGGCGACGGCGCAGCGCCGCCCGGCCTGCGGATCGGCCGGGTCGACATTCTGCGCCATGATCCGGTTGAACATCGGCACGAACGCAGCCGAGAACGCGCCCTCCGCGAACAGGGCGCGGAACAGGTTGGGCAGGCGCCACGCGATCAGGAAAGCGTCGGACGCGAAGCCCGCGCCGACATAGCGCGCCATCAGCATGTCGCGCACCATTCCAAGCACGCGGCTGACCAGCGTCAGTCCGCCGATCGTGCCTGTCGCCCTCAAGAGGCCCATCGCTGCCCCCGCCCGCGCAGGCGATCGGGGATCAGGCGTGCCCGACCTGATCGTCGGTCATCGCGCCCAGCCCCTGGCCATGGTGCTGCATGTAGAGCGTTCCGAAATCGATGGGGTCGAGCAGCAGCGGCGGGAAGCCGCCGTCCTGCACCGCATCGGCGAGAACGCGCCGCGCGAAGGGGAAGAGCAGGCGCGGCGCCTCGGCCAGCAGGAAGGGCTGCAACTGATCCTCGGGGATGTTACGCAGCCCGAACAGGCCGGCATAAACCAGTTCCGCCGCGAAGCTGGTGCCATGGTCGGTCACCGCCTTGGCCGTGATGCGCAGCGTGACCTCGTGCACGTCGTCACCCGCCTTGGCGGTGGCGATGTTGAACTGGATGTCGATCTGCGGCTGCACATTCCAGCTGTAGACTTCCGGGGCGTTCGGATTTTCGAACGACAGGTCCTTCACATATTGGGCGAGCAGGCCGACCTGCGGCATCGTGTCCTCGCCATTTCCGATCGCTTCGGGAGTGGCTTCGGGGCTGTCTGTCATCGTGATGATCCTGCTCGTGTTCGGGTCGTGCCGCGGCGGGCGTTCGCGCAGCCGCTTAGCAGCGGCGGAAGCGCCCCGCAATCGAACGTGGAACGCGGGGGAACCCGAAGTGATGTCGCGATATTTGAATCGGTAACGGAAACACCCTATGTCTCATCCGGGCTGTGCCGGCGACCCCGCCACTCGACCGGCCAGCGAAGGAAGGCTGTCTCATCGTGACCGTTATCGTCATTCTCGCCATGATCTTCGCGCTGCTGGCATTGCGGCTGTATTCCGTGCTGGGCAAGCGCACCGGGCACGAACAGCGGCAAATGCCCGCGCCGGTCGACGACCGCCCGATGGCGCCCGTGCCGACCATGCGTCCCTCCGCCGACACGCGCGCCGATTCGGCGAGCATCGCCGATTCGCTGATCAGCCCTCAGGCGCAGGGGGGCATCCGCGCCATCGTCGGCGCGGACCGCGACTTCGACGTCAGCCGCTTTGTCGGGGGCGCCCGTTCGGCCTATGCGATGATCCTCGAGGCGTTCTGGCGCGGCGACAGGGACCGGCTGCGGCAGCTTTGCGACACCGATGTGTTCGAGGCGTTCTCGTCAGCGATCGACGAGCGCGAGGCGGCGGGCCAGGTGCTCGACAACCGGCTGGTGCGGATCGACAGCACGCGGATCGTCGATGCGAGCCTGAGCGGCAGCGTCGCCAACATCACCGTCCAGTATGAATCGGATATCGCTGCGGTGACTCGCGACGCCAGCGGGACGGTCATCGCCGGTTCGATGGAAGACGCGATCACCGCGCGCGAGGCATGGACCTTCACCCGCGACCTGCGCAGCGCGGGGCCGGACTGGATGCTCGTCGCCACCGACGAAAACTGACAGTGACCCGGGGACAGGGGATGGGGTCCGGCGGCGCTCGCCGGGCCGCGACTTTGGTCGCTCTGGCGCTCGCCCTGGCAGGTTGCGGCCGCATCATTCCGCCGGGTGGAGCGGGCACCGCGCCGCCACCGCGTCCCGTGCCCTCCACCGCCCCGGCACCACGGCCAAGCACGCCGCCGCCAGCCGCACCTGTACCGGCGCCGGCATCCGGCACGACAGCGCCCGGCGCGAGCGCCGTCACGTCCAGCCTCACCCTCGGCCCCGACATCGCCGTCCTTCTCGACGCGGTCGGCTCCGACCGGCTCGGCACCGCGCTCGCGGCATTCCGCAAGACCTGCCCGTCGCTGCTCCGCCGCAGCGACCGGTCGGGCCTGACGCTGGGCGCCGACTGGCAGCCCGCCTGCGCCGCCGCGTCGAGCTGGAGCGACGGACAGGCGCGCGAATTCTTCCGCCGCTATTTCGAACCGGTGCAGGTCGGCGACGGACGCGCCTTCGCGACCGGCTATTACGAGCCGGAGATCGCCGGCTGCCGCACCCCGACCCCGCGCTGCGCCACCCCCATCTACCGCCGCCCGCCCGACCTGATCGAGGTCGACCTGGGCCTGTTCAGCGATCAGCTCGCGGGCAAGCGAATCCGGGGCAAGGTCGATGGCACCAGCTTCGTGCCCTATGAGGAGCGGTCGCGGATCGTCTCCGGCTCGCTCGCCGGGCGCGGGCTGGAGATTGCCTGGGCCGAAGACCCGATCGAGCTGTTCTTCCTCCAGATCCAGGGCAGCGGCCGCCTGCGCCTGCCCGACGGCGGAATCATGCGCATCGGCTACGCCAACCAGAACGGCCGCGATTATACCGGCATCGGCAAGCTGATGAAGGATCGCGGGCTGATCCAGGCCGGATCGATGCAGGACATCATGGCCTGGCTGCGCGCGAACCCGGTCGAGGGCGCGGCGATCATGAACGAGAACAAGAGCTATGTCTTCTTTCAGGAGCTGACCGGCGAGGGGCCGCTGGGTGCGCTGGGGATCGTGGTGACGCCGCGCGCGACCGTGGCCGCCGATCCGCTGTTCGTGCCGCTGGGCGCGCCCGTCATTCTGGCAGTCGACCGTGCGGAAGCGAGCGGCGTGTGGGTCGCGCAGGATACCGGCGGCGCGATCAAGGGGCCTAACCGCTTCGATACCTTCTGGGGCGCCGGGGCGGAGGCACGGGAGATCGCGGGCGGCATGTCCGCGCGCGGATCGTCCTGGCTGCTGCTGCCGATCGGCACCCATGCACGCCTGTCCGCCGGGGTTTCGGCCGGGGGTGCGGCCGGGGCGCGATGAGGTGGCGCGGCGAAGGCTGAGCCCCGAGGAGCAGGCGCTGTGGCAGCGCCTCGCCCGCACCGTCAGCCCGCTGAGCCTGCGCCCGCCGCCGGTCCAACCCGATGCGCCGGAACCGGTCGCGGTCGAACGCCCGCCGTCGCCAAAGAGGGTGAAGGGACGCGTGCCGCCGCCGCGCCTTGTCGCGCCGACGCCGCCCCCGCCCCGCCCGCCGCGCGACGCGGTGCTCGACCGGAGCTGGGAAAAGCGGATCCGGTCGGGCGCGCTCCAGCCGGAAGCGAGCGTCGACCTTCACAATCACAGCCTCGCGGCGGCACATGCGGTCCTGAACGACGCGATCGACCGTGCGGTGCGCGGCGGCACGCGCGTCCTCCTCGTCATCACGGGCAAGCCGCGCCCGGCGGGTGGTGAAGGACGCGGCGCGATCCGCGCGCAGATCGGCGACTGGCTGGAGCGCTCGCCGCATGCCGACCGCATCGCCAGCGTCCGCGTCGCCCATCCCCGCCATGGCGGATCGGGCGCGCTCTACGTCATCTTCCGCCGCGCGGGACGCTGACTGCACGCGGTCCGCTCGCGTCGGCGCCTCTATCCACAACTTATATTTTTTTGCGGGTGCACGGCATTTTCCGCTTGCACATGTCGGCACCCAAGCAACTCCGCGCGTCGCGGGGCGGAGCGTCATCTGCCGCGCCACGAAACGAATCATTTTAGCGACGAACCGAGTCCTTGAGCCCCCGTTAAGCCTCTTGCGTCGCGACTCCGCTTGGCACAATCTGTTGTGGTCAGGGGCAAGTGACATCGCAATGTCTGGTGAAACGGCGCGGAACCGGATTTCGCGCCGAGGGGTTCTGTCGACCTTTCCGCCGGGCACCGCTGCGGCGCTTGACCGAATCGAACGAATAGTGAACATTTGAGGGCCGAGATGGATTTC
>CAZJCT010000049.1:0-18142 GCA_964544675.1 uncultured Sphingobium sp. | reverse complement strand
CGAAGCGGCGCTCGAACACCTCGCGCATCATCGCATAGTCGTCGCCCGGCGTCGTCTCCGCCCGCTTGATGTTGAACTTGCGATAGGCGTTCTTGCGGAATCCCTCGGGCCCGGCGACGACCATCGCGCCGAGCGCATGGCTCCCCTGGATATGGCTGTTGTCGAAAATCTCGATCCGGTCGGGTGGCCCGTCGAGGCCGAACAGGTCCGCGACATCGCGAAGCAGCTTGCCCTGTGCGGTGCTTTCCGCCTGCCGCCGTTCGAGCGCCTCCAGCGCGTTGCGGCCGGCCTGCCGGATCAGCTTCATGCGGTCGCCGCGCTGCGGCACCTCGATCCGCACCTTGCGGCCCAGTTTCTCGCCAAGCGCCTGTGCGAGCAAATCGCATTCGGCCGGCTGGCGGTCGGCCAGGATCAGCGGCGCGGGCGGCACCTCCTCGTAGAACTGCGCCATGAACTGGCTCAGCACCTCGTCCTCGCTCACCTCGGTCGTATGGACGGGGAAGAAGCTGCGATGGCCCCAGTTTTGGCCACCCCGGATGAAGAAGGCCTCGATGCACATGCCGCCGTCCTTCGCGGCCATGGCGTAGATGTCGGCGTCGCCAAGCCCCTCGGCATTGATCGACTGACTGCCCTGGATGAAGGTCAGCGCCTTAAGCCGGTCGCGGTAAACGGCCGCCATCTCGAAATCCATCGCATCCGACGCGCCCTGCATCGCCGCCTGGAGCTTCTCCTGAACGCGCGTCGACTTGCCCGCCAGGAATTGCTGCGCATCCTCGACCAGTTCCCCATAGGACGCCTCGTCGATCCGGCCGACGCAGGGTGCCGAACACCGCTTGATCTGATAGAGCAAGCAGGGCCGGTCGCGATTGGCGAAAAAGCTGTCGGTACAGCTCCTCAGCAGGAACAGCTTCTGCAACGCGTTGATCGTCCGCGTGACCGACCCCGCGCTGGCGAAGGGGCCGTAATAGCGCCCCTCGATCTTCTGCGCGCCGCGATGCTTCTGGATACGCGGAAACGCATGATCGCCGCGCAGCAGGATGAAGGGGAAGCTTTTGTCGTCGCGCAGCAGAACATTATAGGGCGGACGAAAGCGCTTGATGAGCTGCGCCTCGAGCAGCAGCGCCTCGGCCTCGCTTCCCGTCGTGACGATGGTCATGCTGCGCGTCTGCGACACCATGCGGCGGAGGCGATTCGGCAGCCGGTCGACCTGGGTGTAATTGGCGACGCGGTTCTTCAGCGCGCGCGCCTTGCCGACGTAAAGCACGTCACCGCGCGCATCCTGCATCCGATAGACGCCCGGCCGGGTGGGAAGCGTCGCGAGCGTCGCACGGATCGCGGCTACGCCCGCTTCAATATCGGGCGCTTCCGATCCACGGACAGCGAAGGTCGCCTGTTCCTCGTGGAACCGCGTAGGGGAGCCGGGATCGGACATCGTACCAATGTAGAAAGCCGGGGCGGGTTTTCCCAGCGGGATCGGCGAGCTATCCGCGTGAGATCACGCCCCGAGCGCCTTCCCCCGTTCGCTTCGAGCGCAGTCGAGAAGCGCAGGCGACAGCGCATCTCGACTTCGCTCGATACGAACGGCGGCAGGTGGGAACGGTCGCCGCGAGGGCGAGCTCGCTATTTAGTGAGTCGTCCCGATCTGGCGGATCGCCTGGTCGACCATCGCGCTGTCGGCGGACGCATCGTGAGCCTCGCGGATCAGCACCGCAGCGGCGGCGGTCGCGGCATCGGCAGCGCGGGCGCGAAGGTCGGCGATCGCGGTGCGTTCGGCAGCGGCGATCTTGTCCTCCGCCATCTTGCGGCGGCGGGCGATCAGGTCGGAGGCATTCGCCCTTGCCGCCTCGACGAGAGCGGCGGCCTCGGCCTCGGCGCTGACGCGCAGCGCGTCGGCATCCTTCGCGGTAGCGGCGATCTTGGCCTCATATTCCGCCTTCAGCGCCTCGGCCTCCTTGCGGAGATTGGCGGCCTCGTCGAGATTCTTGCGGATCTCCGCGATGCGGCTGTCGAGAACGCCCGCGATCAGCGCCGGCACCTTCTTCCACAGCAGGATGCCGATGAAGATCAGCATCGCCAGGCTGACCCACGCCGTGGCGTTCATCATCAGCGCGGTGGGCTCCGGACCGTGAGCCGCAACGCCGGGCCCGCCATGGGCCTCGGTCGAGGCGTGGACCTCACCCTCCAGATTCTGGGTGACGGCGGCATGGTCCAGATTGTCCTGGACCGCGGCGCTGTCGTTGTGCGGCGTGGCGGCCGTCATGATGGAAATGTCAGCCATGAAGTGCGGCCTTCGCTGCCTGAGTGGCGGCTTCCGGAGAAACCTTGGCGCCGGCGATACGCTGCGCGATGTCGGCGGCGGCCTCGGCGGCTACGCCCTCGATCTCCGCCATCGCACGCTGACGCGCGGCGGCGACATCGGCTTCGGCGGCTTCGATCTGGCGGTTCAGTTCGACGTCGATCTCGGCCAGCCGCGCCTCGGTTTCACGGGCGGAGCGGGCCTTGGCCTCGCCGACCAGTTCCTGCGCTGCCGCGCGGGCGGCATTTTCCTTCGCGCGCCATTCTTCCTCCAGGGCATCAGCCCGGGCGAAGCTTGCCTTTGCGCTGGCGAGATCGTCGGCGATCTTCTTGTCGCGCATGTCGACCGTCGACTGCACCTTGGGCACCATCCCGAGGCCGACGACGAAGAACACGAAACCGAACGTCAGCAGAAGCCAGAAGATCTGCGACGAGTAGGTGGCGGCAAGTTGCGCAATTTGAGGCATGGCGGCGTCCGTTCAAAATGTCGCCGTGGCCTTTCCCCGAAGGGAGAGGCTACGGCGCACAAAATCATCCGTGGTGGTCGCCGATCAGGCGACGAACACCAGGATCATCGCGACGACGAACGCGAGCAGACCGAGAAGCTCAGCGGCGGCGAAGCCGATGAACAGGCGGCCCTGCTGGCCGTCGGCAGCACCCGGATTGCGCAGCGCGCCTTCGAGGAACGAGGCGAAGACATTACCCACGCCGAGCGCGGCCATGCCGGCACCGATCGCGGCCAGGCCTGCACCCAACAGCTTCGCGGCTTCTGCGTCCATGATATAACTCCTTTTCTAAACTCTTGCGAACGTTAACGAAAATTGATGTCGTCGGCTCAGTGCAGGTTCACCGCATCGTTGAGATACACCGACGTGAGCAGCGCGAACACATAGGCCTGGATGACGGCAACCAGCATCTCAAGCGCGCTGATGCCGATCATCAGAACAAAGCTCGACAGACCCACGGTCAGGCCGAACTGCGGTCCCGCGTTCGAGGCCATGATGACGAAGCCGGCAAGCACCTTCAGCAGCACGTGGCCGGCGGTCATCGCGACGAACAGTCGCAGACCCAGGCTGAACGGGCGCACCATGAACGACACCAGTTCCACCACGAAGATGAAGGGGATCATCGGCAGCGGCGTGCCATGCGGCACGAACAGCGACAGGAAGTGGAAGCCGTGCTTGCCGAACCCGACGAGCAGCACGATCGCGAAGCTGATGATCGCGAGAATGCCCGTCGTCGTGAAGTGGCTGGTGAAGGTGAAGGGATGCATGCCGACCAGGCCCAGGGGCAGCAGCCCCAGCAGGTTGGCGACAAGGATGAACATGAACAGCGAGAAGATATAGGGAAGGAACGGCTTGCCCTTCTCGCCCACGTTCGAAAGCAGCAGGCTGTTCGCGAAGCTGGTGAAATATTCGACTGACGCCTGCCAGCGGCCGGGGACGAGCTGGCGCTTCATTCCGCCGAGCACGAACACCCACAGCACAAGGGCCGCAGCCACCATCCAGGCGGCACTATTGGTGAAGGCGATGTTGAAGCCGCCGATCGCCAGATTGTCCGTACCGAACAACGGTTCGATCGTGAACTGATGCATCGGATCGATTTTGGCCGATTCTGCCACGCGCCTTAATCCCTGAACAGTCGAATGTGCGACAAAAGCGTCCTCATTGCTTCGGACGCTTCGTCGAAATCCTGATGATGTTCCTGAAGGCGACGATGATCCCCAGAAAGAGGAACGCCAACAGGAGCCAGGGGGACGTACCCAGCAGCCGGTCAAGGACCCAGCCGATCAGCACACCACCGACAAGACTCCCGACCAGTTCGGCGAGAACCCGGTTGCCGAGACGATAATTTTCGTCCGCGACCCCCTTGTCCACCTGTCCCGTTCTGATCGCCTCGGCCTGTTCGGCGCGTTTCAGCCGCTCCTGGAGCGACGTGATCCGGCCGTCCTCACCGACGGAGTCTTGCTCGGGGCCGGATTGCGTCATGGGTACAGCCTCTGATCGACATGCCGCAGTTTCGGCAGTCCTTCGTCTGTCCCATGAAGCGGATGGGCCGCCCCCGTCAAGGCGCGGCCCGTTTAGAAAGCGGTAGGGGTTGAGTCAAGCGGCGCGCGCCGCATTGCAGCGCGACCGTCCGCAGGACCGAATCCGGCGTTTAGCCTGCGGTCGCGCAGTAATCGGGAAGAGCGATCGGGGCGCTGCCCTTGACCTGCCAGGCGCCCGTCCCGATGCGATACGCCTGCCCCTGCTTGACGCGGCTCGAAAGCGTCTGGCAGCCGGTCGCCGCCGCGACGTCGGACACCGTCACCCCGCGCTTCGCCGCCAGGTCGGTGTAAACGGCGCGGCGCTTGATGTTGATGGCATCGACTCCCGCCCGGACGTCGTCGGACACGCTGCCGCGAATCCCCAGATAGCCGTCGGACTGCTCGCCGACCGTCCCTTCGGCAAGGGCGGCGCTGACGGCAGGGCTCTGCGCAAGCGCGGGTCGCGTGACGATCGCCGTGGCGAGGGTAACGCCGACAACGACCATGGAGGCGAGGAGGACCGATCGTTTCATCATTGCGGGAACAGCTCCGGGTTGTTTTCGATCAACTGCCGCGCGTCCTGCTGAAGCCGCACGATGACCTCCTGCTGGACCTTGACGTTGAGATTGATCTCGATGGGCTTTTCCGGCGCGCGCACCTGGATGCACGCGGCAAGCGCCGCCAGCAGCAGGAGCGGCCCCATCCGGCCGAAGGAAAGTTTGCTCAGGCTCATTCACCCTCCGATACTGGCATGGTTTCGCTTTCGACAGGCTGAACGTCGCGCCCCGCGTCAAGCACCGATTGCAATCGCTGATCCACGCTGTTGCGGATCAGCGTCGTGGGATCGGTGAACGACTGATAGGTGTTGAGCAAGCCCCTGAACGGCGCTTCGATACGGACGTTGAACAAAAAGGGCAGCCCGAGGAACGGCCGGGCAAGAGCCGACTGCCGCGCCTCGATCGAGCCCTGATTGACGCCGTTGATCGCGATCCGCGTCAGGAACTCGCCGTCGATGGCGCCGTCGAGCAGGATTGTCAGGCAGCGATAGCGCAGGTTCTTGAGCGCGTCGAAGGCCAGCTTGCCGAACATGTTCATCTTCGCGTTCGACACCTCGCCGACATAGGACAGGGTGCCTGCCTGCCGATCGGGGTCGCACGGGACGGTCAGCGTTCGCGCGTCGGTGACGATCAGCGGCGGCAGCCCCTCCTGCCGGGCGACAAGGATGCCGTTGGCGATCCGTCCCCCGCTCGCGTCGAAGATCATCGGCAGCAGGCCGTCATAGCGGCCGGTGGCTGAGATATTCTCCAGTTCGAGCGTGTTGATGAACGCGCCCGCGTCCATGCCGACGAGGCGAAAGGTCAGGCGCCGCTCCCGTTCCGCGCCCATGTCGAGCGTTTCGGGAAGCAGCGTCAGCGTGCCGCCCGAGAAGGGCCACTCGCCGCCCTCGATCCGGACGCGCTGGTCGCGCAGCAATTGATAACGGATGCGTCCGTCGCGCGCCTCTATGCCGGGGTTGACGCTGCCCAGCGTGACCACCTGACCCGGCGCGCTCTCGATGGCGAGCAGGTCGGTGAAGCGGAGCGTGGTGGCGAGATCCTGCACGGGACCGAAGGCCGCCGCCAGATCCATGCCGCTGGTGGAGAAGGTGCCGGTGCTGCTCGTCACGCCCCCCGCGTCCCAACGTATCGCCGCGTCGCCCTCCACGCGGCCATCGACATTCGCCACGATGCCCAGCGCGAGGCGTGTCAGGTCGTCGGGCTGGAGCGTGCCTCCGAAGCGGAGGTCGGTCAGGCGCACATCCGCCGATCCCGCTCCGCTGCGCAGGTCATGGCCAATGGCCACCGTGGCGAACGCCTCGCCGCGAACCGGATGCCGCAATCTGCCGCCTGCGGTGATCCGGTTGGCCTTGAGAGTCAGGCGAACGTCGTCGGCGCGCAGCGGGTTGAAGCGGGCATCGGCAGCGGTGTCGGCGACCCGCATTGCTCCCCTGACATCCAGCGCCCCGCCACTGTAGCTCCACGTCCCGTCGAGCTCGCTCATGTCGAACGGCACGCTGCCGATCCGGGCGCTGCCGGCGGCAAACTGTCCGCCCAGCGTACCGGATGAGAAGCGCCCGGCAAGCGTGCTGGCGCGCAGGATCACGGGAGACGGGCCGGCGCCGATGCGGACATCGACACCCTGCCCGCTGAACGCGCCCGACGCGATGTCATAGCCTGCGGTGGTTGCCTTGAGAGCGATCGGGCTCGACCCGATGCGGCCGTTCAGCGCGACGCGGCTCGCCTCGACCCCACCGCCGACCCGCCCGTCGGCGAGACGGAACAATCCCCCGCCCCGTGGGCACAGCATCGCGCCGCCGTTGGTGACGCTGAAGCTGGAGAGCCGGACCTCGCCCCATCGCGCAGGCGTACAGGCCGGGTTGAGAAGCACATCGCCGTCGGCGGAGAGCCGCAGGTCGATGGGAAGCGTCAGGCCCCTCACCCCCCCGTCGGCGAGCGGGCCGTCGATCGCCGCCACGGTCTGCGCGCGAATCGCGCCCTCTCCGTCCCAGCGAAACCGTACCGGCTGGAGCGCGAGGCGCGCGCCCTGCGCTTCATAAGGCGCGACGCGCAGATCGCCGTCCACGCCGCCGCCGGGCCGCGCGGTCAGGCGGAGTCGCGCCGTCGGCAGGTCGCCGCCCTCCAACGCCAGCGCACCGTCGAGGGTCCAGCGCCCACGCGACAGATCGACTGTCGCGCGTGCGCCGGGTTCGAGCGCGAGTCGCGCGCCGCTTTCCGCCGCGAACCGGGCCTCGTTCAGCACCAGCCGCCGGTCCGGTCCGGCGGACGCGAGTTCCCCGCCCAGGATCAGGCGGTTGGCCGCGCCCGCCCGCTCCACCGCCCCGGCCAGCTTCGCCGCGAGCGGGCCGAACGGCGTTCCCGCCAGTTGGGAGGCCGCGCCGAACAACGGGTTACCCCTTGCCGCGCTGAGATCGTCGAGAGTCAGACGCGCCTGCACCGCCAGCGGCCCGCTTGTCCCCTGACGGCTGAAGCGTCCGTCGAGCGCCCCGGACCGCGCAGCGACACCCCAGGCGGCGATGGCACCGGAGCGGAGCTTTGCCTCGCCCGTCATCCCATCCTCGCCCATCGCCAGCGTCACGCTGCCCTCGGGCCGCGCAAGGGTGACGCCCGCCTCGGCGCAGCGGAGGGCATCGCCGCGCAGCGGGCCGCTCACGTGGGGCGATCCGTCGGCAATGGCAACGCGCAGCCGGGCAACCACGGCAGTCGTCTCGCAGCCTTGCGCGCGGAGCAGCGGGCTTGCCGCCACGACCCGGCTGACGAAACCGTCACTCAGATTGCCGGACCCGGCGACCTCCAGGCCGACAGCGCCATAGTCAGTCAGGATCGCGGCGCGTGCATCCGTCAGTGACAGGTCGATGTCCGGCAGCGCGGAATCGACGGACTCGCCCCCGCCGAGAAACTTGTCCAGTTCGCCCAGCAACAGCTTGCCGTCCTGGTAGCGGCCCCTCAGCCTGACCCCGTGCGCGCGGACATGGGCGATACTGGGCGTCAGGCCGGCATAAGCGACATCGACCTCGATCCAGCGCGCCGTCAGGTCAGGCCGCCGGGGATCGCCGAGCACGACATTCTCGATCCGCTGCGTGCGCGGCCCGATCGCCGCCACGCGATAGCGCATCTCTACGTCGCGCGCGGCCAGCTCGCGGTTGATGAGGTTCTCGGCGATCGGAGCCCGCTGGATCCATAGCCCAGCGACAGCCAGCAGGGCGATGCCGGCGGCACCGGCCGCAAGCGAGGCGCGACGCGACCACCGCCGCCGCCGGGACGCTGGCACAGCGTGCGCATGGGCGTCGTCTCCCGCCCCGTCTTCCACCTGTCGCTCTTCGCCGTTCAAGCCCGCCGTCCGCTCGCCATTACCACCCCATAACGATTGAGCGGGGTAAAACTATCCCATAAGCGATTGTTCCGGCCACGGCTGCGATCCTGTTCCTCAACTCACGGTTTGCGTGGCGACGTTTTGCTGGTCTAGTTCAGCGATGGCCGACGAGCTGTTCCCCGCCGAAAAGGGCGAGTCCCCTTCCCCGCATGCGGGGCACCGCGCGCGGCTGCGGCAACGGCTGGCCGATGCGGGCGGCGACGGGCTGCTCGACCATGAGATCATCGAATATCTTCTGGCGCTCGCGATCCCCCGGCGCGACACCAAGCCGCTGGCGAAGGCGCTGCTGGCGCAGTTCGGGTCACTGGGCGGCGTGCTGTCGGCGGACTGGTCCGCGCTTCGCCGGGTCGAGGGCATGGGCGATACCAGCACGGCCGCGCTCAAGATCGTCCAGGCCGCGACGCTGCGCATGCTGAAGAGCGAGGTCAGCGTCAGGCCGATCCTGTCCAACTGGCAGGCGCTGCTCGACTATCTCCAGGCCGACATGCGCTATCTTGGCATAGAGCGGGTGCGCGTGCTTCATCTCAACGGGCGCAACATGCTGATCCACGACGATCATGTCGGCGACGGCTCGATCGACGAGGCGGCGATCTATGTGCGCGAAATCATCAAGAAAGCGGTGGAGATCGGCACATCGTCGCTGATCATCGTCCATAATCACCCAAGCGGCGCGCCCGAGCCCAGTCGGCAGGATATCGCGGTCACCCGCCAGATCATGGAGGCCGGCAAGCCGCTGGGAATCCAGCTTCTCGATCATCTCATCATCGGCGACGGATCGCACCGCAGTCTGCGGTCGATGGGCCTCATCTGACAACACAGGCTTCTGACAAAAAAAGGGCCGGAGCGGCGGAACCGCCCCGGCCTTTGCGGCGACGTGGTCAGCCGCCGCCAAGGAAGGAGGTGAGCTCGTCACGAGTCACCGCCTTGTTGCCGTCCGCGTCTGCGACCCGAAGGGCGCGGCTGGCATATTGATCGGCCTGGGCAGCATCCAGCGCCTGACCCGATGCGGCCATTTCCTGGGTCTTCAGATCGGAAACCCACTGCTTGAACTCGGCCTGCGACAGGTCGCCGGAGCCATCGGCATCATATTTGGGGAAGCCCGCCTCGATTACCGCGCTGATCTGCGCAGAGCTGTTGGCGGTAGCAGCGGCCCCCGCATCGGCCGACGGTTGCTGCGCGGCGGTTGCGCCAGCCGCAGGTGCAGCGGTGGAGGCCGAGCCTGTCGCGTCGCCGCTTGTCATCGGAGCCGGATCGGTGGCGGTCGAGGGAGCGGACGTTGCGGGCGAAGCCGTCGATAGCGCCGCGCTGTCCTGGGCCACTACGGGCGCTGACACGGCGAGGCCAAGGGCGAGCGCCGAAGTTGCGAGCAATGTCTTCATCTGGTCCTCTCTTTCAATCAGATGGATGGTACAAGGGGAGAACCGCGCTGGAACGGGTAGGTTGCGTTGGCCAAGGGCACCAGCCCGCACTCGTCCCGCCGAAGAACCGTTTCGGGGGCAACAGGTGTTTGGCGCAGGACATGCTGCGCCGCCTCCCTGCGACGCGTGCGACTTTCCTTCGACGCCGAACACGCTATGGGGCTCGCATCACCACCACAGGAGGCCCCCAGCCATGGTTCCACGCTATGCCCGCGCAGCGATGAGCGCGATCTGGGCGCCCGAAAACCGTTTTCGCATCTGGTTCGAGATCGAAGCCCATGCCACCGACGCGCTCGCCGAACTGGGCGTGGTGCCGAAAAGCGCCGCCAAGGCACTGTGGGACTGGTGGGCGACGAGTCCCGCGATCGACGTCGCCGCGATCGACGCGATCGAAGCGGTGACCAAGCATGATGTCATCGCGTTCCTGACCTGGGTAGCCGAGCAAGTCGGCGATGAAGCGCGCTTCATGCACCAGGGCATGACCAGTTCGGACGTGCTCGATACGTGTCTCGCTGTGCAGCTTGCACAGGCGAGCGACATCCTTCTCGCCGACCTCGACGCCCTGCTTGAGGCGATCAAGCGCCGCGCGTTCGAGCACAAGCTGACGCCCACGATCGGCCGCAGCCACGGCATCCACGCCGAGCCGGTGACCTTCGGCCTCAAGCTCGCGGAAGCCTATGCGGAATTCTCCCGGTGCAAGGCGCGGCTGGTGGCGGCGCGGGCCGAGATCGCGACCTGCGCCATTTCCGGCGCGGTCGGCACCTTCGCCAACATCGACCCGCGCGTGGAAGCGCATGTCGCCGGCAAGCTCGGCCTTGCGGTGGAGCCGGTGTCGACACAGGTCATCCCGCGCGACCGGCACGCGATGTTCTTCGCCACGCTCGCCGTGATCGCCTCGTCCATCGAGCGACTCGCGGTCGAGGTGCGGCATCTTCAGCGGACCGAAGTGCTCGAAGCGGAGGAATATTTCTCGCCGGGCCAGAAGGGCTCGTCGGCCATGCCGCACAAGCGCAACCCGGTGCTGACCGAGAATCTGACCGGCCTCGCCCGCATGGTGCGCAGCTATGCCATCCCCGCGATGGAGGGTGTGGCGCTGTGGCACGAGCGCGACATCAGCCATTCGAGCGTCGAACGCTTCATCGGCCCCGACGCGACGATCACGCTCGACTTCGCGCTGGCCCGGCTGACGGGCGTGATCGACAAGCTGCTGGTGTACCCTGAGCGGATGATGAAGAACCTGGATCGCATGGGCGGCCTCGTGCATTCGCAGCGTGTGCTCCTCGCGCTCACCCAGGCGGGCCTCAGCCGCGAGGACTCCTACCGCGTGGTTCAGCGCAACGCGATGCAGGTGTGGGAATCGGACGGCGCGCTGTCGCTGCTCGACCTGCTCCAGGCCGACCCGGACGTTTCTGCCCGGATCAGCGGGCCGGACCTCGCCGAAAAGTTCGACCTCGATTACCATCTCAAGCACGTCGATGAGATTTTCGGCCGCGTGTTCGGGCAGGCCTGAGACGAATCACAGAATCGATCGTCCCTAACCATATGACAAGGATTGTCCTTTACCTTGCGGCGCAGACCCGATCCGCGAGGTAGAGGAGATCATCGTGCCACGTTTTGGAATCTCGGCGAAGCTGCTGTCCGCCTTCGCCGCCCTGCTGACCATCATGGCGGCCATCGGAACCTTTGCTATCATCAAGATTGGCGAGGTGAACGAACTGTCCACGGAGATGCGGAGCCGCTGGCTCCCCGCATCGCAGATCATCGGCGACCTGCACGCCTACACGTCGCAGTACCGCATCAAGCAGAGCGAGCATGTGACCGCTCTTAGCCCCGAGGACAAGGCGCGGACGGAGAAGCTGATTCGCAATGCCGAAGCGGCCATCGGCGGCATGCTCAACGACTATGAGCCGCTGCTGGCGACGGACGAGCAAAAGGCGCTGTTCGGCCAACTCAAGACCGAATGGGCCGGCTATACGCAGAAGAACGCCAACCTCATCGGCCTGTCGAACGCGAACGACCCCACCACGACGGACATGCTGAATGGCGAACTGCTCGACGGCTTCTACACCGTTGAGGACCAGATCCTTCAGCTGATCGATCTGAACGCGAAGGGTGCCGAGGCGCTGTCGCAAAAGAGCGACGAGATCTATGCGCAGGCGCGGAAGTTCACCATCGGCGCCGTCGGCTTCGGCCTTCTGGCCGCGCTGGTGCTGCTCTTCACGCTGATGCGGACGATCGGGACCCCGATCAACCGGATGAGCGAGGCGGTCAAGCGTCTGGTCGAGGGCGACATGGAAGTCCACGTTCCCGCGACGAAGCGCAAGGACGAGCTGGGAAGCCTGGCGCGTGCTCTGGAGCGGTTCAAGGACCTGTTCGCCGCCGATCAGCAGCGCGCGCGTCAGGAAGAGGAACGTGCCCGCGAGGCGCAGGTGACGATCGACGCGATCGGCAACGGCCTGACCGCGCTGGCGCAAGGCAATCTGACCTTCCGGGTCGAGGAGAACGGCCACGGCGCTCTCGCCAAGCTGCACGTCGATTATAACGAGGCGGTCTCGCGCCTGGCGGAAGTGCTCCACGACATCGTCGATGGTTGCAACACCATCCGCACCGGCACGAGCGAGATCGCGTCGGCCTCCTCCGACCTGTCGCAGCGGACCGAGCGCCAGGCCGAATCGATCGGCCACGCGTCGCGGACGCTCAACGACTTCGCCGGCATGGTGAAACTGTCAGCCGACAATGCGCGCCAGACCAGCAGCCGCCTGGGAGTCGCGCGTCAGACCGCCGAGGCGGTCGATCAGACCGCAAAGCAGGCCGTCAGCGCGATGCGCAGCATCGAGGCGTCCTCGCAGGAGATGGCCGACATCATCTCGACCATCGACGGCCTGGCGTTCCAGACCAACCTGCTCGCCCTGAACGCGGGCGTCGAGGCGGCGCGCGCCGGCCAGTCGGGCGCGGGCTTCGCGGTCGTCGCGTCGGAAGTGCGCACGCTGGCCCAGCGTTCGGCCGAAGCCGCCGCCAAGATCCGCGCTCTCGTCACCACGTCGGGCAGCCAGATCCAGCAGGGCGTGGCACTGGTCGAGAGCAGCGGCGACGCGCTGTTGCAGATCGTCAGCGAGGTCACCTCGGTGTCCGAACTGGTCGGGGAAATCGCCGAGGCCGCGCAGAAGCAGGCCAACGGCATCGCCGACATCTCCGGAATGGTCAACGAGATGGATCAGGCGACCCAGCAGAATGCGGCAATGGTCGAGGAAAGCTCCGCCAGCACGCGTAATCTCTATGAGGAAACCGGCCGTCTGGTCGAGAAGCTGGCGACGTTCGATGTCGGCAAGACCCTCGCTCGGTCGTCAGCGCGCGGCGGCCAGCAGTTCGCTGCCGCTGAGCCGCGCGCGCGCGCCCTGCCCGCGTTTCACGGCAATGCTGCGGTCGCGGTCGAGGAAGACGACTGGTCCGAATTCTGACCCTTGCGGGCGCTCCGCCCGCTGGCACCGGAACCCGGCACCCCGAAATGGCCGCGCCACAAGCGCGGCCATTTTTTTGTGGAAAATCGACTGGTTAACGGCCGGGCAACCATGACCGCTAAGCAAATCTCCAGTCATTCCGGATAGAAAAACCTCAATCCTGCCAAAACCCAAGAGGGGGAACGGATATGAACGCTTCTATGACAAAGAAATTCCTGGTCGTCTTCGCGGCGGCTTCCATGCTCGGCGCTCCCGCTTTCGCCCAGTCGCCCGACTGGCAGCGCAAGGTGGCGCAGGTCGTCGCCTCCAAGCAGACCTATCCCCGCACCGCGCAGATGCGCGGCGAGGAAGGCACCGCCAAGGTCAAGGTCTATGTCAGCGCCTCGGGCGCGGTGGAAAAGGCCGAACTGGTCGGCCCCTCGGGCTCGACCACGCTGGACAAGGAAGCGATTGCGCTGATCACCAAGATCGGCACGCTCCCGGCCCCTCCGGGCGGCCCGACCGCTGTCGTGCTGCCGCTCACCTGGAAGCTGCTCTGACGCGGGCTCTCGGCAGGACGACGTGAT
Source organism: uncultured Sphingobium sp. (assembly GCA_964544675.1). Classification (GTDB taxonomy): domain Bacteria; phylum Pseudomonadota; class Alphaproteobacteria; order Sphingomonadales; family Sphingomonadaceae; genus Sphingobium. Next base: position 4,449 of record CAZJCT010000049.1, on the reverse strand, counting down.
GAAGGGGGAGGCCAGACATCTGGCCTCCCCCTTTCGCGTTTGATCGTCGGCGGCGCGACAATCAGATCAGGATGAGATCGCCGGCGTGCAGCGCCGCATCGGCCTTCACATAGAGCGAGAAGTCTGCGCCCCCGCCGTTCACGTCAGCCTCGACGAAATACTTGCCATTACCCGAGAAACGAACCGCAACTTCGCCGGCCGCGCCGGTCAGCTCGGACACGAAAACGAGGTTCTGGAAGCCAGCCACGGTCGAGTCGGCGTCGATCAGCGACAGGTCGATCTTGTCACCGTCGGCATGGCTGAAGTCGTGGATGCGATCGTTCGCGCCCACCGCCGAGTCGCTGACCGACAGGAAGGCAAAGATGTCGGCACCCGCGCCGCCCGTCAGCGCATCGCCGCCGGCACCGCCGATGATCACGTCGTCGCCGGCCTGGCCCTTGATCAGGTCGTTGCCCGAACCACCGTTGATGATGTCGTTGCCGCCCGCGCCGAGCAGCTTGTTGTCGCCGGCATCGCCATTGACCACGTCATCGCTGCCATTGGTGCCGTTCTTCACGTCGGCAACGTACATGGCGAGGAACTGGCCGTCCTGGACCAGTTCCGGATCGGCCAGCCCCAGGTGCGCCTGAACATCGACCAGATAGGCCTTGCCGTCGCGGTAATCGAGCAGTTCGGTGACGTCGATGACGCCCGAGCTTTCCTCGTCGCGGGTCTTGAAACCGGGAGCGCCCGACAGGAACAGGGCGGGATTATGCTCTGCCAGCACCGTCAGCGTGTCGGTCACGGGGTCATATTCGAAGACCTTCGCGAGATGCGTCTGGTTGCCCGGATCTTCCTGGATGATCACCTTGCCTTCGGCGGTGACGGTGAGGTTGTCCATCATGCGCGGCCCGACCACGCCGTTCACCGGCAGATCGCTCGACGAGAGCACCGCCTCGATGGTGCCGCCCGTTTCCGGATTGGTGATGTCGTCAAAGGTCAGCTTGTAAAGCCGCGACTGGCCGGTGAAGCCCGCCGTCGTGACGAAATAGAAGACGTTCGGGTTGGTCGGGTCGAACTGGCCGTCCTCCGGACGGAGGAAACCGGTCACGCCCTTGGCGTCGCTCAGCGTCTCCAGCTCGGCGCCGGTGAGCTTGCTGACGTCCCCTTCGTCGACCAGCTCGAAGCGGCCCGAGGCGGCGTGCAAATCGTCTTCGGCGTTACCGTTGGCGTCGAGGTTGAGCGCGCGGATGCCGAAGAGCGTGCCGCCGACGAGGCCGGCCTTCTCGACCGCGTTGCCGGTGGCCTGCTTCTCGCCGACATAGACATAGAGCTGGCCGCCCGAGCTGTCGTCGAGACCGATGTTGATCGTCTTTTTCTGGGCGAAGGGCGAGCTGATCGCGTTTTCCCACGAGAACAGGCCCATATGGGCGAGTTCATAGGCGTTGCCCGAGTCGTCGCCTGTCGCGACCAGACCGAACTCCTTGCCTTCCGCGCCGGCTTCCTCGCCGGTCAGGAAAATGCGGTCCGACGTGCCGTAGGTGATGCCGGTGGCCGGATCGGTCCACTCATAGGCGGTCACCGCAGCGAGGTCGGCCGAGCAGAGGCGGCCGATTGCGTAGGTCGCATCGACAAAGCTTTCCGTCGCGTCGTCCCACAGCAGAACCTGCTTGATGGCATCCTCTGTGGACACGATCGACAGGTCGCTCTTGTTGAGGATCCACTCGCTCACGAACGCGCCGGTGGCGCCATGTTCGCGGACGACGCCGCTGGTGGCGCCGATTTCGTGGTTCATCAGAACGGTGATCGTGCCGTCGCCATTGTCGAACGCGCCGAGGCCGTCCGGAATACCGACCATGCGATAGTCGCTGCTGTCAGGCTTGGTGCCGACGACGTCGCCGACCGTCGCAATGACGTGAAAACTGACGTTGGGCTCAATGCCAACGAGATATGGTGCTGCCATGATACATGCTCCCCCAGGTGGATATGGAACCGACCGTCCCAGTGGTCGGGCGAGATCATGGTTAACGCCGCTGTGTGACCGTTCCGGGCTGTGGCCGTGACAATCTCGTGACGGGCCTGTTGCAGGCGCGCGACCGATCCATCCCACCATGCCTAGGCAATGCGCGGATGAGCGGCTATGCTGCCCTTCCCCAACGGAGGACTATCGCGCGCATGCAGTTTCTACGCACCGCCATCTGGGTCGTCCTGGCCGTGGCCATCGCCCTGTTTGCGAAGGCCAACTGGTATATCGCGCCGAGCTATTCGGGCCGGGTGCCGGTCAAGCTGATCGGCGACGCGATCCTCGAAGTGCGGCTGCCGCTCCTGATCGTCGGGGCGTTCCTGCTGGGGCTCGTCCCGATGTGGCTGATCGCTCGGGTCAACCGCTGGCGCATGGAGCGGCGGCTTCATACGACCGAACAGGCATTGGCAGCCAATGCGGCCGCACTGACCGCCTCTGCCACGCCGGCTCAGGAGGGGCCTCTGCTGGCCGACGAGGCAGCCGCTGCGCCCGAGCCAGTCACCACTGCGCGTGCCGAACAGCCCGGACCGACATCATGAGCAGCATGATCTATCTCGCCGTCGATACGCCCCGGCTCGACGATGCGGTCACTCTCGTCAACCGCGTCCGCAACCATATCGGCGGCGTGAAGCTCGGCCTGGAATTCTTCTGTGCCAACGGCCACCATGGCGTGCGCGAGGTCGCGAAATGCGGCCTGCCGATCTTTCTCGACCTCAAGCTGCACGACATACCCAACACGGTCGGCAAGGCGATGCAGGCGCTGAGCCTGTTGGAACCCGCGATCGTCACCGTCCATGCGGCGGGCGGCCGGGCGATGCTGGAGGACGCGAAGGCGGCCGCCGGAACCCATACCAAGGTCGTGGCGGTCACGGTGCTGACCAGCCTCGACGCGGACGATCTGTCAGCGATCGGCATCGACCGCTCGCCTGCCGATCAGGTCGAGCGGCTGGCGGATCTCGCGCGCGTGTCCGGCCTCGACGGCATCGTCTGCTCGGGGGCGGAGGTCGGCCGGGTACGGTCGCTCTGGCCGTCGGGTTTCTTCGTCGTGCCGGGCGTCAGGCCCGCGAGCGGCGTGCTGGGCGACCAGAAGCGTGCGGTGACGCCGCGCGCGGCGCGCGATGCGGGCGCATCGATCCTGGTGGTCGGCCGCCCGATCAGTATGGCGCCCGATCCCGACATCGCCGCGCGCGAGATCGAAGCGACGCTTTGACGCGAACGGGTCGCGGCCCTACATCGCCGCGATGAGCTCAGCCACCGACATCAAGATCTGCGGCATATCGACGCCGGAAGCGCTCGACCGCGCGATCGGCTGCGGCGCGAGTCACGTCGGCTTCGTCCATTTCCCGAAGAGCCCGCGCCATCTCCCGCTCGCCGACATCATGGGGCTGGCGGGGCGCATGCCGTCGTCGGTCACGGCGGTCGTGCTGCTGGTGAATCCCGATCGCTCGCAGGTCGAAGCGCTCTGGAACGATCGGCGCGTCATGACCATTCAGATGCATGGCGACGAGAGCCCCGCGCAGATCGCGCAGTTCCGCCAGCAATTCCCTTTGCGCTACTGGAAGGCGATCGGCGTCAGCGCGGCGCGCGACCTCGATCTGGCGCGTCCCTATGCGGGCATCGTCGACCGCGTGCTGTTCGATGCCAAACCGCCCCCGGGCTCCGCCCTGCCCGGCGGCAACGGCGTACGGATCGACTGGGCGATGCTGCGCGGCTATCGCTCCGAAACGCTGCCCTGGGGCCTGGCCGGGGGTCTCGACCCCGACAATGTCGCCGAAGCGATCCGCATCACCGGCGCGCCACTCGTCGACGTGTCATCGGGCGTCGAAAGCGCGCCGGGGGTCAAGGATATGGACAAGATCGCCGCCTTCTGCAAAGCGGTCCGCTCACTCGATTAGGCCGTTCGTGTCGAGCGAAGTCGAGACACAGTTGCGCGGGCGGTTCTCGACTGCGCTCGAACCGAACGGCAAGGCTGACACTGGCATGACCCTTTCAAACTCCCTTCGCAATCAACCCGACGAGCGCGGCCATTTCGGCGCGTTTGGCGGACGCTATGTCGCCGAAACGCTGATGCCTTTGGTCCTCGACCTGGAGCGCCATTATCGCGCGGCCAAGGCCGACCCGGCGTTCGCCGCCGAGTTCGAGGATCTGCTGACGCATTATGTCGGCCGTCCCTCGCCACTTTACTACGCCGAACGGCTGACCGAGGAAATCCGCCGGTCCGCGCCTGAGGGCAAGGGCGCTGAGGTCTGGTTCAAGCGCGACGAACTGAACCACACCGGCGCTCACAAGATCAACAACTGCATCGGCCAGATCCTGCTCGCCATCCGCATGGGCAAGACGCGGATCATCGCGGAAACGGGCGCGGGCCAGCATGGCGTGGCGACCGCGACGGCGGCGGATTATCCCAGCCCGATGCAGACCCGCGGCAATGGCGTCTTCACCCAGGG
>CAZJCT010000048.1:0-18333 GCA_964544675.1 uncultured Sphingobium sp. | reverse complement strand
GTCTCGTCCATAGCCGATCCTTAGCAGAGGAAATTTCCTAGACAAGTAGGATTTGCGATAGAACATATAGGGAACATCCTATCGAGTCGAGGAAAGGAAGGTTCCCGCCATGCTGCGATCCGTCGAGATATTCCTGAAAGAAACCGGAATGGCTCCCACCCGCTTCGGCCGCGATTCGGTGCGCGACCCGCGCATCGTGTTCGACATGCGCAACGGCCGCGAGCCGGGCGGCCGCATGCGGCGGCGGCTGGAGCATTTCATGACCAGCTATCGCGGGCGTGGCGAAGCATGAGCGTCCTGAGCATCATCCCACCCGGGCGGCGGCTCAGGATCCTGCGCCGTCCGCCCGAATCGATCCTCCCCAGCACGCCGCGCCCCGCCCGCCGCGACTGCCACGGTCGCTTGCTCGCGGCGCTGGTCGCGCTGGCCGGAGAGCATGCCGTGGTCGTCGATAGCGGCCTTCGCCCCTGGCACAGCGCGACCTTCGTCGGCTCGCGCCATGATGTCATGCTGTCGATCGGTGGCGAGGACGCGGCCTCAACGGCGGCCGATCTGGCCGCAGCACTGCCCGACGCCGAGTTCAGGCTGCCGGGGCATATCGTCGCCGACCTGAAGGTCGATGCGGTGGAGAGCGGCTCGGGCAATGAGGTCCGCCTGCGCCTCGAGATACTGACGATCGAGGCCTGGTAATCCCGGATTGGTGTCAGCGGCGCGCGCCGCTCCCGCGCTTGCCCGCCGACAGGACGCGGAGCGTCTCCAAAGCATCGCGCAAGGCATGATCGACCGTTTCGACCTCCTGCGGCTGGCGCTCGGCGGGAAGAGGATCGTCGGAGCGGTTCAGCCTCTGGTCGAGACGGGCCGCCGCATCCTGCGCATCGGCGAGCGCGATCCGCTCCTCGACGCTCTTTTCAAAACGGCCGAGAAGCGCCGACAGCGGGGCGTCCGGCTCTACGGTCGGCGCGGCGGCGGGTTCGTCCTGCTCAGCCATCGTTTGCGGAGTCTGTGGTTCGGGTTCGGGAATGGCGCGCAGAAGAGCGCGCAGAGCCTCGACCTCCTCCTCGCTCAGCGGCTCCGGCGAGCGCGGCAGCGGACGGGGACGATCATGCCGCGACAGGTCGCGAACCGGGGGCCGCGCCGGATCGAAATCGACGCTGAGGAATGGCGGCTGTCGCTCGGTGACCGGCGTGGCCGGGACCAGTTCGAGGATCGGGGCGCTTCTGTCCGCCGCATCGAAGACGCCAGCGGGCAGGTCGCGGCTGGCGAACAGCGGTACGGGCGGCGGAGCGTCGGGGTGCAGGTCCGCGCGCCGCCATTTCATGTCGTGCGGACGGCGATCCGTGTTCCGGGCGGGTGCCGAGGTGCCTCCGCGCGCGAAGCTGGCGAGCCTTTGCCAACCGAACGATGCAGCCGAAGTCATGCGATCTGTCCTTTCGCCTTGTGGCTGGGCGATCTCCTCACCGGGAGACATCTTGCCGAATATCAGGAGCATGGCGGCGGTGATCACCCCCGCCGAAAGCGCCAGCAGAATGCGCGGCGCCAAGCCGAGCGGCGGTGCCAGCGACGGCAGGGCTTCGCCAAGACCGAGCGAGGCGATGGCGAGTTCCACGAGGCTTGCCGGCAGCGCAGCGACGGCCGCGCTTGCCAGCAGCGCACCGAACAGCACCCGGCCGCCACGCGACGCCGGGCGGTCGATCACCCCATGTGCAGGCTCAAGCCGCAGATTTTCGTGCCCGGACAGGTCCACCGCAAGGTCCCCTTAACCATAGGGTCACCGGACTAGCAGGCGATGGTAAACAGATTCGTAACGCCGCACATTGCGCGCCCAGTCGCGTTCCTGCTCGACGAACCACCGGCCCGCGGCCCGGCGCGCGTCCCAGATGTCGGGCCGTTCGAGCAGCCCGGCCACCGCGTCGGCAAGCGCGGCGGGATCGTCGGGCGCGAACAGCGTGCCCGTCTCGCCGTCGCGGATCAGTTCGCGGTGACCGCCCACCGACGACGCCGCAACCAGGCGCCGCTGCGCCATCGCCTCCAGCGGCTTGAGCGGCGTGACGAGTTCGGTCAGCCGCATCGCCTTGCGCGGATAGGCGAGCACGTCGATCAGGCTGTAATAGCGCTCCACCTCGGCATGCGGCACACGGCCGACGAAGCGGATCGCGCCAGCAGCGGGGGATGCCGCCGCCTGCGACCGGAGCGCGGGCTCCATCGGGCCGCCGCCGACCAGCAGCAGCCGTGCCGCCGGACAGCGCGCCGTAAGAGCGGGCATGGCGGCGATCAGGTCGTCGATCCCCTCATAATCGTAGAAGCTGCCGATGAAGCCGATCACCTGCGCGCCGTCGAGGCCAAGCTCGCCGGCCAGCGCCGCGTCGCGCGCCGGCGGGTCGCCGAACATCGCCATGTCGACGCCATTGGGCGACACCATGATCTTGTCGGCGGCAATGCCACGCGCGATCAGGTCGGACTTCAACCCCTCGCAGATCACCGCGACCGCATCGGCGCGGCGCACCGCGAAGCCTTCCAGAGCACGCGTCAGGCGGTAGCGCAGATTGCCCTCGCGCCCCTCGCCATTGCCGACTGCCGCATCCTCCCAGAAGGCGCGGATCTCGTACATCAGCGGCAAGCCGTGCCGTCGCGACACCGGCAGCGCCGCCAGCGCGCCCAGAACCGGCGAATGGGCATGGAGGATGTCGGGGCGCCAATCGCGCACCAGCCGGTCGATCCCGCGCGACCAGGCGGCGATATCGCGAAGCTCCCCCCGCCCGCCCGGTACGCGGTCGAAGCTCAGCCCGTCGACGGTCTCGACCGACGGCCCCTCGGCGCGATGGCGGCTGCCGGTGATTCCGCGCACCTCCCATCCCATCGCCTGCTGCGCCTTGAGGATGGCGCGCGTGCGGAAGGTGTATCCGCTGTGGAGCGGCAGGCTGTGATCGAGGATGTGGAGAATACGCATCGCCGGCAGCCATAGTCCGGGGAGGTTTAACGTCGCCTCAACTACGCGCGGGTTAGGCCGATGTCAGGATCACGAGGGACGGCATTGGACAGCAGTGCGACGATTTTCTCCCCTCCCGCTTGCGGGAGGGGTCGGGGGTGGGCATCGACATGCTGTCGCTTCGGCCCACCCCCTGCCCCCCTCCCGCTGTCGGGAGGGGGAGAGGTGGCGCGCGCCTTCTCCCGGCCCCTCGCATGATCGACAATCTCTCGCTGCTCATCAGCCACGGGCTGATCCTGCTCACCTGCTGGCGGCTGCTGTCCAGGCCCGATCTCGACGACGAGGCGATGGAAGACCCGCGCGAGGCGTTCCGCCGCGCCACCCGTCCCACGGGCGAAGGTGATCGCGATGCGTGATCTTGTCTTCGTCGCCTTCCTGCTGTCGCTGTTCGCGCTGGGGACCAAGCGGCCCTTCATCCTGATCCTGGCCTATGCCTATATCGACATCGTCTCGCCGCAGCGGCTGACCTATATCCTGCTCAACAGCGTGCCGATCTCGCTGATCGCCTTTGTCGCGGCGGTGGGAGGCTGGCTGATATTCGACGACAAGCGCGACACGCGGCTGTCGCGACGGCAGTTCCTCATTGTACTGCTGCTCGGCTACTGCGGATACACCACGATCCACGCTGACTTCCCGATCGACGCCGCCGCCAAATGGGCGTGGGTGTGGAAGGCGCTGCTGTTCGCCATCTTCCTGCCGCTGACGCTCCGCACGCGCCTTCGCATCGAGGCGCTGAGCCTCGTCATGGTGTTCAGCGCCGCCTCGATCATCATCACCGGCGGGATCAAGACCGCGCTCTCGGGCGGCGGCTATGGCGTCCTCAACCTGATGGTCGAGAACAACAGCGGCCTTTACGAAGGGTCGATCATCTCGACCGTGGCGATCTGTATCATCCCGCTGATCCTTTACCTCGCCCGCTACAGCACGGTGTTTCCCGACGACTGGCGGACGCGCGGCTTCGGCTATGCGCTCTGCTTTGCCTGCCTGCTGATCCCGATCGGGACGGAAGCGCGCACGGGTCTCGTCTGTGCGGCGATCCTGTTCGGACTGATGTTCCTGCATATCCGGCGCAAGATGCTTTACGGCACGCTCGGCCTGCTGGCGATGATCGCCGCGGTCCCGTTCCTGCCCTCCAGCTTCACCCAGCGGATGGACACCATCACCCAGTATCAGGGCGACGAAAGCGCCTCGACACGGCTCAAGGTCTGGGGCTGGACGATCGACTATGTGCGGCAGAACCCGCTCGGCGGCGGCTTCGACGCCTATCGCTCGAACAGCTTCCGTTACGAGACCGTCCAGAAGATCGACGAGCAGAACGGCAACGTCCGGTTCGAGCGGATGACCGTGGTCGACAAGTCGCGCGCCTATCACTCGAGCTATTTCGAGATGCTGGGCGAACAGGGGATACCCGGCATGCTCCTGTGGCTGACGATCAACTTCGGCACCATCCTGCAGACCGAGCGGATCCGCCGCCGCTACCGCGACACCACCAACCCTGCGAAGGCGTGGATCGCGCCCTATGCGCAGGCGATGGGCCAGGGGCACATCGTCTACATGGTCGGCAGCCTGTTCGTCGGCATCGCCTTCCAGCCCTTCGTCTTCATGCTGATCGCGCTCCAGATCGGCCTGACGACCTATCTTCGGCGGATCGAGCGCGCGGAAAACTGGACGCCGATCATGGCGGCGAAAGCAGCGCCCACTTGAATCCGTCATCCCCGCGAAGGCGGGGATCCAGAGTCGTCCAGGGCGTGCCGCGTGGCCCTGGATTCCCGCTTTCGCGGGAATGACTTGGGAGTGAGACGGCACCCGTGGTCGAACCAAGTCCGCTCTGAACCGTATGGGGCTGGGGAGAACCGGCAGTCGATCGCAGAGGCGAACAAGGCTGCACCCGCCTATAGTCGTCATCCCCGCGAAGGCGGGGATCCAGGGCCGCGTCGGACCGCGCTTGTGCCCCTGGATTGCCGCCTTCGCGGGAATGACGTCGGGGGGATCAGCCCCGCCGCTTGCCTGTCATCGTGAAGCTGCCGAACGCGCCCGTATCGACCGTGGCTGTCAGCATATCGCCGTCGACCACGCCCTCGCAATTGAGCGTCATCGGCATGGGCAGCGTCATCTCCATCTTCCACGTCAGCCGGTTGCCGTCGATCACGCCGTCGCGGACCTCCAGCGAGCCCAAGGGGCTGGCGTTGGTGCCGTGAAAGCTGTTGCCGCTGCTGACGATGGTGAAGATGCTCTTCTGCTCGCCAAGCGGCGTCTTGCTGACGCAGTCATAGGCGCCGTCGATCGTGGCCATGCTTACTCCTTCACTGGGCGGCGCCGTTCTGCGGCGCGGCCTCCTGACTGTCAATCACGCGCAGCGGCAGGCCAAGCGCCTGAAGCTGCGGCCGGACGATCGCGGCGTCGCCGACCACCACCCATTTGAGCCGTGCGGGATCGAGCACGCCGCGCGCCGCCTGATCCAGCGTGGCCGGCGTCAGACCGGCATAGCGACGGCCGAGCGTCTCGACATAGTCGAACGGCCTGCCCGACAGGGCGTCATCGCGCATCTGCCCCAGCACCGCGCCCGTCGTCTCGTAGCGGCCGGGAAGCCCCGCGATAGCGCCCTTGACGATGCGGTCATATTCGGCCCCCGTCACGCCCTTGCCGCCGACAAAGTCCTTCATCTGGCCGAGCATCGCCGTGATCGTCGGCCCGGTCTTGTCGGCCTGCACCGGGGCGACCAGGAGATAGGGGCTGGGACCGATGCGCTGCGACAGATAGGCGCTGACGCCATAGGACCACGCCTTCTCCTCGCGGATATCGGTGTTGAGCCGCGAGGTGAAGTCGTTGCCGAAGATGCGGTTGGCCGTTTCGAACGGCAGGAGATCGTCGGTCGTGGTCTTCGCCGTGACGAAGCCGCCCACCACCATCGACTGCGGCGACTGCGGCCGGTCGATCAGCACGATCTCCGGCGTGGCGGCGGGCAGCGGCGCGTCCAGCGTCTTGGGCAGCGGCATGTCGCGGGTCGAGGGCCAGCGCGCGAAATGCTGTTCGAGCAGCGCCATCAGCCGGTCGGGATCGACATCGCCCGCCGCGAAGATCTCCGCGCGCTCGGGACGCAGCCAGCGCCGGTGATAGCCGCCAAGATCATCGCGTCCGATCGCCTTGACCGTGGCCGGATCGCCAAGCCCGCGCGAAGGCATCCCATAGGGGTGCTGATCGCCGTAGAGGATCGGGTAGATCGCGCGCGAGGCCAGCCCCATGGGCTGCGTCCGTTCCGCCTCGATCGCGGCTAGCTGGATCGCGCGAAGCCGCTCGACCTCCGCCGGATCGAAAGCGGGATTGCGGATGATGTCCGACAGAAGCTCGATAGAGGGTTCGAGGTTCGAGGACAGCGTGGCAAGCGACACCATTGTGCGATCGACGCTCTGCCCGGTCGAGATTTCCGCGCCGAGCCGCTCCTGCGCCTCGGCGATGGCAATCGAATCGCGCGTCGTAGTCCCCGCCTCGAGCAGCGACAGCGCGAGCTGGCCGATGCCCGACTGCTCGCGGCTTTCCGCTGCCACGCCTGCGTCGAAGCTGACCGATATCTGGACCGTCGGCACGACGTTGCGCCGCGCGAAATGCACCTTGATGCCGTTTGACAGCGTGCGCGTGGTCACGTCGGGAAAGTCGAGCGCGGGACTGGCGGCGATGTCCGGCAGCGGCAGGCCCGGCTTCGGTGCGGCGGCGGCAGGTGCCTCCGGCGGCGGTGCCGCAGCCGGTTCCTGTGCGCCCGCCCCGGCAAGCCGCGATTCCTCATAGGCAGAGCGTTCGCCCGGCTCCACGGTCAGCGCATAGGCCGGGCGGGTCATCCAGCTTTTCAGCGCCGCCTGCACGCTGGCCGGCGTGGCGGCGGCGAGCGCGGCAAGCTGCTTCTTGTAATGCGCAGGATCGCCCGAATAGAGCAGTCCTTCGGCAAGCGTTGTCGCCTTGCCGCCAAAGCCGCCTACTGTCTCCAGCCCCATGATTTCACCGCTCAGCGTGCGCGTGGCGACGCGCCTGACCTCGTCCGCCGTCGGCCCCTTCTCGATCAGTTCGGCGATCAGCGCGTCGAGCCGCGCCGACACCTTCGCGGGATCGACACCGGGCTTGACGTCGGCCCAGACCTCGACCCGGCCCAGCTGCTCGAACTGCTGCGCACTCGCGGTCACCGCGACGGCAAGCTGCTCGCGCCGGACGAGGGCATTGTCGAGGCGCGAGCTCGAAAGCCCGCCCAGTACCGCAGCACCAATCGCCAGGTCGGTCGCATCGGGCGCGTTGAGGCCAGGCCCTGTCCACACGCGATAGATGCGCGTGGTCGCAACCCGGTCCTTCATCACCTCCTCGACGCGCTTGGGCAGCGTCGGGATGGGCGCGTTGACGGCCGGGACCGCCCTGCCTGCGGGGATCGCTCCGAAATATCTCTCGACCTTCGCCTTGGCGGTGGCCACGTCGATGTCGCCCGCCAGCGCGAGGATCGCGTTGTTGGGCGCGTAATTGTCGCGGAACCAGTTGCGCACATCCTCAAGGCTGGCGGCGTCGAGATCGGCCATCGAGCCGATGGTGTCATGCCCGTACGGATGGTCTTCGGAGAAGAGCGCGCGGGTCTGCGCATAATCGACCAGGCCGAAAGGCTGATTGTCCCCCTGCCGCTTCTCGTTCTGCACCACGCCGCGCTGCGCATCGAGCTTCGCCTGAGTGACAGCGCCGAGGAGGTGCCCCATACGGTCGGCCTCCATGAACAGCGCACGGTCGAGCGCGCCGGTCGGCACCGTCACCACATAATTGGTGCGATCATACCAGGTGGAACCGTTCAGCCCCTTCGCGCCGGCGGAGATCAGCGGCGCATCGAATTCCGGGACATTTTCCGAGCCGCCGAACATCAGATGCTCGAACAGATGGGCAAAGCCGGTCTTGCCCTTGGGCTCATGCTTCGACCCGACGCGGTAATAGACGGTCACGCCGACAACGGGCGCCTTGCGGTCGGTATGGACGATGACGCGCAGCCCGTTGGACAGCGTGAACATCTCATAGGGAATATCGACGCGCGCGACGAGGTCGGCAAGACTGGCGGACGATGAGCGCGGCGCGGCGGGCGCAGCGATCCTTGTGAACGCGGCCGGAAGAGCGCTTGGGACCGTGAGCCCGAGAACAGCCAGAGAGGAGAAGAGGATTCGGGAGGAGGAAATGCGCATGCGGTTACCTTGCATCATCTGGCGGAGAAATCCTACCGACGCCGTTGATGATGCCGCACTATCCCGCGAAACCGAACCTGCGATGAACGGTAACCGGCAGAAATCAGGCCGCCAGCGCGCGCACCGGCTGGACGCCGCGACGGAACAGCGGAACGATGACCGCCGACACCGGAGCGACCGGCCGCTCAGGGAGGATCGAGCAGTCGCCGAACAGTCCGGCGGCGACGGGCGACTTGGCGGCGGAGAGGATGCTGATGCTGGTCATTGCGAAGGCTCCCGTGGTTAATCCGTTTGGTTAATGATGCTCTTCTAGGGGAGCGAATCGCCTCGTGGATTGATGGCCGTCACAGGTGACGGCGAAGCCGGAAAAAACTTCGGATCAGGGTTTGGGAAGCGGCGTCGCCTCGGCATGGCTGGGGCAGCGCGGTCCGTCGATGCGCGGATCGCGCACCACCGCGAAAATCACCGATTGCAGCGCGTCGAGCGAATCCGCGATCTCACCCAGCGCATGGGTCAGCGCCGCGAACCGGGCACAGGTCGCCTTGTTGGTCTCCCCCGCCCCGTAGAAATTGGCCAGGCCGATCAGAAACCGGTCATAGCGCGATGTCTGGCCCTTCTTATGCTCGCTCCCGCCCAGATGCGCCTTCAGCCGGCCATAGGCGTCATCGAGCGTCGCGCGATGCGCCTTGGCGAAGCGCTCATAGCCGTGCTGGATAGTGTCGTGGAGCCCGCGACAGCGAAGTGTCGTCGTCATCAGCATGACGTCGAACTCGCCGATCCGCGCGGCGCTGATCGCCGCAGGGGTCCAGCAGGACGACGCGTTCGCGGCCGGCGCGACGCCGAGCGCCAGCGCGCTGAGCGCAAGCACCGCCGGACGGGCACGCCGCGCCATCATCCGCACTTCCTGATCGGAACGGCCATGAGCTGCGTAAACAGCCCTTCATAGGCCGCGCTTGTCTCGTAGGCGCCGCGCGCGATCTCCTCATAGGCCTTGGCCTCGGCGGCGATGGCGTTCATCGCCTCGCGATCATCGACCTTGGCGAGGTCGTCATAGCGCTGGCGAAGCGCGTTGAGATAGGCGATCGCCGCGCGATTATTGCCCTCCGCGATGTCGCGGGCGGGCGTGTAGCGCTCGTCGTAAAAGGCATTGCGCTCGACCGCCGAGCAGAACTGACCCGGCAGCGCGACGACCGGAACCGCCGCGAACGACGGGCGGACGGCGGCGTCGCCGACGGGTGATGCCTCTGCGGTGGCTTTTCGCGCACCCTGGCTCTGCCCCAGCAAGCGAAGCTGGTCGGCGAGCGCGGCGGCGTCGGTGGGGACTGGCGGCGCAGCCGGCTGCGGCGCTGGCGCGGGCGCCGTGGCAGGAGGAGCAGCGACGCTTGCCACCGGCGGCGGCGGGGCAGGCGCGGGTGTGGGCGGAGGCGACGCCGCTGGCGCGGGCTGCGATCCGCGGGCCAGAGCGTCGCGCCGATCGATGGTCGCGATCTTGGCGCGGGCGAGCGCGCTGAACGTGCCGCCCGGATATTGATCAAGATAGGCCTGGAGCTGCGCTCGATCCTCGCTCCCGGCCACCGACTGCCAGAAGGTCAGCTCGAACGCGCTGCCGACGCCGGTCGAGGGCACCGCACCGCCGCCGCCGATCTGGGCGTGGAGACCGGACCAGGGCAGCATCGCCAGACAGGCCGCGGCAAACAGCATGCCCGCATGTCGATTACGCCTCCACCGGCGCACGCCTTGCTCTGCCAATCCAGACACCGCCCACATGATCCCCAGCCGAGGAACGATTCCTCCCGAATCGTCCTCTCCCGATCCTATGCGGTCATGATGTGCCGTTCGTTACTGCGCTTTGCAATCATGCAGGCCAGACCATCGGGCGCGCTCAGAGCAGGACGATATCCCCGGCCTGCGTGCCAGAGCTTGTCGCTACCACGGTTTCCACCGGACCAATGAAAAGGAAATCGCTTGCGTCGAGATCCGGATGATTGGTCAGCGACGCGATCTGCACCATCGCCCCCGCACCCGAGCCATCCGCGTCATAGTAGAGCGCGCCCTTGGCAGCGTTGTAGATGATGTGCTGGTCGGCGGTCACCGCCTTGGTGCCGTTAACGAACCACGACAAGTCGGCAGATCCTGCCGCGCTCCTCAGCGCCGCGAACACGCTGGTGTCGATCATCAGCCGGTCCTCGCCCTTCTCGAACGACTTGATGACATCCTTGTTCAGCGAGGTTTCGAGGACGTCGAACAGGAACAGGTCGCGCCCCGCGCCGCCGATCAGCACGTCGCGTCCGAGACCGCCCGACAGCAGGTCGTCGCCCTGGCCGCCCGACAGTGCGTCGTCGCCCGCGTCACCGAACAGCGTGTCGTGGCCATTGCCGCCGCCGAGCCTGTCATCGCCATCCAGACTGGCGATTGCGTCGTTGCCGTTGCCGCCGAACATCTCGTTGGCCGCGCTCGACCCGATGAGGAAGTCAGCGAAGACAGAGCCGACCACATTCTCGATCCCCGACAGATAGTCGAAACCCGCACCGGATGTCCTCTGGCCGCCGTCGAACCCGAAGTCGGGCTGGAAGCGCAGATCGACGACGCTCGCGAAATTGGCGGTTTCGTAGGATGCGGTGTCGATCCCCTCGCCGCCGATCAGCCGGTCGTTGCCGTCACCGCCGATCAGATAATCATCGCCCGCCCCGCCATCGAGGATATCGGCACCCTTGCCGCCGGTCAGATAGTCGTTGCCGTCGCCACCATAGAGCGAGTCCGCGCCGCCCGCGCCGTCAAGCCTGTCATCGCCAAGTCCGCCGGAGATGATGTCGTCGGCCGCAGACGCCTTGGGCTGGCCGGGGACGGTCACGAGCGGGGTGATCACGTCGTTGCCGTCGGTGCCGGTGATGATGACGCTGGGCATGAACAAACTCCAATCCGATGGTGCTGGAAGGCGCGTAATTCGCGTAAAAGACAGCTTGGCGACACAAGCGCCTGGATTGCGCCATTTATGGCATCGTCGCCGTTCCGAAACTGGACAGCCGCGGACGCCAAATGTCCGCGCTCACGAAAACGGCCCCCGCGCGCGGGCGGGAGCCGTTTCTCTTTCGATCCGCCCGGCCGGGATCAGATCAGTTGAATGTCGCCTGCGTCGATCGCGGGCTTGTTGGTGAAGGCGGCGACGATCACCGCCGCGCCCGCGCCGCTGCCATCGGCGTCATAAAGCAGATGGCCCTTGGACTGGTTGTAGATGATGTGCTGATCGGCGGTCAGCGCCTTGCTGCCGAGAACGAAGACGGAGGCATCGAGCGCGCCCGCGTCGAGATCGGCAAGCGCGGTGAACGCCGCGCGGTCGAAGACGATCAGGTCCTCTCCATCGACATAGCCCTTCACCCGGTCATGAGTCGTGTCGAGAACGTCGAACAGATAGCTGTCGGCGCCATTGCCGCCGATCAGCGTGTCCTGACCCGCGCCGCCGGAGAGCGTATCGTCACCCTCGCCGCCGGAGATGATGTCATTGCCATCGCCGCCATAGAGAGCGTCATTGCCGGTCTGGCCGCCCATGCTGTCATTGCCTTCCTCGCCAAGGATGGTGTCGTCACCGCCCCAGCCGAACAGCTCGTCATCGCCGCCGCCCGCTTCGATACTGTTGTCGGTATCGTCGCCGGCAAGAGTCTCCGCCTCGTCGGTGCCGACGATCGGCACAACGGTGACGGGCGAGAAGACGCCCGTGCGCAAGTCGAGCGAGCCGTCGAGGAAGGCGAGGATTTCGATGTCGATGACCCTGTCCTCACCATCGCGGCCCGCCTGGCTGTCGGTGACGGTGAAGCGCGGACGGCCAGTGCCGAAGTCATTATCGGTCTCGACCACCATATAGTCCGCGTAGCGCCCTTCGAACGTGGCGATGTCCTCACCCTCATCGCCGTAGAGGTAGTCGTCGCCGCCAGCGCCTGTCAAAACGTCGTCGCCGTCATCACCGAACAGGAAATCGATATCGCCGGACCCGATGAGCACATCGTCGCCGTCCCGGCCCTGGATGCTGCCGCCGGACGGACCGAGTTTCAGGACGTCGTCGAACGCGCTGCCGTTCAGGCCGACGGCTTCCATGCTGAAGAAGGTGGTGATGCCATTGCCCGTGTCGGCGACGCCATCGGCGGCATGGGTATAGGTCACGCCTTCCGTCCGGTCCCGGAAATCCAGGAACAGCACGTCCATTCCCGCGCCGCCGTAGATGGTGTCATTGCCCGACGTGCCGTCGATCACGTCGTCATAGTCACTGCCGACGACTACGTCGTCAAAGGCTGTGGCGAAGATATCGACGGCTTCGATGCTGACGAAGGTCTGGGTCTCATACCCCGTGTCGATCACAGCATCGGCGGCGTGGACGTAATTGATGCCTGTGCCCGCATCGAGATGGCCGTAATAGAACGAGAGATAGGCTCGGTCGATCCCGTCGCCGCCGTCGATCAGATTGTCGCCGTCGGTGTCACCGAGCTCGTCGTCGCCATCGCCGCCGAACAGCGAGTCATTGCCAACGTCGCCGAAGAGGTAATCATTTCCGTCGCCGCCATAAAGCTGGTCGTCGCCCGCTCCGGCATAGATGCTGTCAAAGCCACCGAAGCCGTAAATGACGTCATCATATTGCGTCGTGAACGGCTGACCGTCCGGCGCGTCGTCCTCCGCGAAATTCTCGTGATCGTCGGTGCCGACGATGGTGACGCCTTCCTCGGGCGTATCGCTATCATAGGCGCCGATGATCGGAATGACCAACCATGCCGACGCGGTCTGACCCTGTGCGTCGGTGATCCAATAGAAAAACTCGTCGAACAGTGTGTCGCCATCGTTCAGGAGTTCGACATCGGCATTGCTCTGGTCGAGCGTGTAGCTGTAGCTCCCGTCTGCGGACAGGGTCAGTTCGCCGTACAGTCCCGCCAGGACGGAGCCGCCCTCAACCGCCAGATCCTCCGCGAAAAGATCGCCAAGACTGGACTGGGCAGCATAGACCACCACATCATCGCCAAGGTCGTTGTCGAGCAGATTGCCCAACGCCAGTGACTCGCCGATAACGAAATCACCTTCCTCGAACAGGTCGTAGGAGAAGTCGGTGACCGCCACCAGCGGGTTGACGAGTGCGGTCTCCATGTCGAGAGTGACGCCGTCGGCTATGAACCGCAAATGTTCGACCCCGGTAAGCGTATCGACGCCTTCGGTCGCGAAATAGGTGGTGCCGCCGACTTGCACCGACGGAATCGAGGTGACCGTGATGCTTCCGTCGATGTTGGACGTCACGACATAGGAGACCCGGTGGCCGAGATAGTGGAGCGTATCCGTACCCTCGCCGCCATCGACAAGGTCGTTACCCGCGCCGCCGTACAGGCCATCATTGCCGCCGCCGCCATAAACGCTGTCGTTATTGTTCCCACCGCCCAGCGTGTCGTTCCCGTCGCCGCCGTAGAGCGAATCCGCGCCGTTGCTTCCGAACAGCGTGTCACTGCCGCCCCGCCCTTCCATGGTGAAACCGAGATTGGTCGTGAAACCGATCTGGACCGTGTCGTTGCTGTCGCCGCCCAGGAACCGCTCGAACGTGTCGCCGATGTTCCAGCTCGTGGTGGTGCCGGCGGGGCGCCGGACCTCGAACGTGTCGTAGCCGGTACCGCCGTTGAAGCTGATGCCGCCCGCCCGTTCGAAAATGACCAGATCGTCGCCCTCGCCGCCAAAGAGAGCGTCGGTGACGCCGAGATCGTCCTCCGTGCCCGTCGACAATATGTCGTTGCCGCCATTGCCGTAGAGGGTGTCCGCGCCCGTGCCGCCGCTCAGAACGTCGTCGTAGAGATTGCTGCCGTAAATGATTTCTATCGACACATAGCTGTCAGTGCCGCCCGACCCATCGTCGCCGGTCTCCGCCGCAAGGTCGATCGTGACACCGTCGAACGCATAATAATAGCTGACCCCGTCCGCCCCCGGACCGCCATCGAAATGGTCGTCGCCTTCGGACGACAAGAACAGGTCATTGCCCAGCCCGCCGAAGAGCTGGTCATCGCCGGGGCCACCCTCAAGAGTGTCGTTGCCGTTGGTACCCGTAAACGTCGCCATGAAGAATATCCCCAACAGAGTGATCGATTCGCACCATTGGTTAACTTTCATTAAGTTTCGAAGTCAGTGGGGGATGGAAAATCGACAATTGCACCATTCTGGCGTGCTTGTCCGACAGCAGTCCCGATGTGGCACGCCGCGCGACGCTTCCGGCGCAGCCTCCACTTTGCGCTGGATCATCCCCTGCTTTTCGGAAAATCGGACAGCCGTGGCCCGGGGCAAGCGACGCCCTCAGAAACAAAACGGCTCCCGCGCGCGGGCGGGAGCCGTTTCTCTTTCGATCCGGCCCGGCCGGGATCAGATCAGTTGAATGTCGCCAGCGTCGATCGCGGGCTTGTTGGTGAAGGCGGCGACGATCACCCCCGCGCCCGCGCCGCTGCCATCGGCGTCATAAAGCAGATGGCCCTTGGACTGGTTGTAGATGATGTGCTGATCGGCGGTCAGCGCCTTGCTGCCGAGAACGAAGGCGGAGGCGTCGAGCGCGCCTGCATCCATGTCGGCGAGCGCGGTGAACGCTTTCCGGTCGAACAGGATCAGATCCTCTCCATCGACATAGCCCTTCACCCGGTCATGTGTCCCGTCGAGAACATCGAAGAGATAGCTGTCGGCCCCATTGCCGCCGATCAGCGTGTCCTGACCCGCACCGCCGGAAAGGACGTCATCGCCCTCGCCGCCGGAGAGGATGTCGTTGCCGTTACCACCATAAAGCGCATCGTTGCCCGTCTGGCCGCCGATGCCGTCGTCGCCGTCCTCGCCCATGATGGTGTCATCGCCGCCCCAGCCGAACAGCTCGTCATTGCCGCCGCCGGCTTCGATGCTGTTGTCGGTATCGTCGCCGGCAAGAGTCTCCGCCTCGTCGGTGCCAACGATCGGTACCACCGTGACGGGCGAGAAGACGCCCGTTCGCAGGTCGAGCGAGCCGTCGCGGAAAGCGAGGATTTCGACTTCATACAGATAGTCGCTGCCATCGCGGCCGGACTGTCTGTCCGTGACAGTGAAGCGCAGTGCGCCATCGCCAAAGCTGGCGTCTTCAGCCACCGTGTAGTCCGCGCGCCGTCCCTCGTAAGTGGCAATATCCTCACCCCCCTGATCGAAATAATCGCCAGTGAGAAAATCGTCACCGCCACCGCCGGTCATCACGTCGTCGCCTTCGCCGCCGCCGAGGAAGTCGATACCGCTGCTCCCGATGAGAACATCGTCGCCTTCCTGACCCGCGAGGCCGGAGCCTGCAGAGCCGCCCCTCAAAACGTCATCAAAACGGGTGCCGGTCAGGCCGACCCCTTCCATGCTGAAGAAGGTGGTGATGCCCCGGCCCGTGTCCACGACACCGTCCGCCGTGTGCGTGTAGGTCACGCCTTCAGATCGGCCATAAAAGCTCAGAAACAGAGAGTCCCGACCGCCCCCGCCGTAGATCGTGTCATTGCCGGAAGTGCCGTCGATCTGGTCGTTATAGTCGCTACCGACGATCACGTCATCATACGCGGTCGCGAAGATTCTGACCGATTCGATGCTGACGAAGGTCTGGATTCCCCTGCCGGTATCGATCACCGCATCGGCTGCATGGACGTAGTTGATACCCGTGCCCAAGACAGAGAAGGAGAGATAGCCCTGATCGATGCCGTCGCCGCCGTCGATCAGATTGTCGCCGTACGTATCCTGGAATCTGTCATCCCCGCTCCCGCCGAAAAGCTGATCGTTACCAAAGTAACCGGAGAGAAAATCGTTTCCGTCCCCACCGTAGAGCTGGTCGTTGCCTTCTCCGGCGTAGATGCTGTCGGAACCCCCATTGCCGTAGATGATATCGTCATATCGCGTCGTGAACGGCTGACCGTCCGGCGCATCGTCCTCCGCGAAATTCTCGTGATCGTCGGTGCCGTAGATCGTGACGCCATGGGGCTCGTCATAGGCGCCGATGATGGGAATCGTCAGGGTCGCAAAGTCAGCGCCGCCGTGCACGTCGACGATGGTGTAGGCGAAATACTCTTCCGCCATCTCGCCCTCGTCCAGGGCATCGAGAGCCGGGAGCGTATTGTCGAGTTCATAGCTGTAAGTGCCATCCCAGGCGATCGTCAGCGTACCGTACACGCCGTTGACGATCGTGCTGTCGCCTTCGATCCAGACCTCCCCGCCAAAGCCGTCGGTGACGGAGTAAACCACGATGCCCTCGCCGACATCATTGTCGAGCAGATTGCCCTGCGAGATCGGCTGTCCTCCTCCGTACGCGCCTGCCTCAAAAACCTCCCCGCCGAATTCGCTGCTGGCCAGCAACGGCGGAAGGAGCGCGAACTCGACCGTGAACGTGCGGTCGGCGAAGACCAGCACCTCAATGTCGGTCAACGTGTCGGTGCCGTCAGGGCTGCCGAAGCGCAGGTCGGCGACGACGATCCTGCCCATATCGTCCATCGACACATCATATTCGATACGCCGGCCGGTATATGTCGCATAATCGACGGCCGGGCCTTCCCCGTGAGGCGCACCGCCATACAGGCTGTCATCCCCTGCGCCGCCGTAGAAGGAGTCGCCGCCGTCTCCACCATAGAGGCTGTCTGCATCGCCGCCACCCCACAGCGCATCGTTGCCGTCACCGCCGTAGAGCGAATCCGCGCCGTTGCTGCCGGTCAGCGTGTCATTGCCGCCGCGCCCTTCCATGGTGAAGGCGCGATTGGTCGTGAAGCCGATCTGGACCGTGTCGTTGCTGTCGCCGCCCAGGAACCGCTCGAACGTGTCGCCGATGTTCCAGCTCGTGTTCCTCCCGGCGGGGCGCCTCACCTCGAACGTGTCGTACCCCGCGCCGCCGTGGTAGGTGATCGAGCCAACGCGTTCGTAGATGAGCAGATCGTCACCGTCGCCGCCGTAGAGATAGTCCCTGACGCCGGACGCGTCCTCGGTCCCGGTCGACAAAATGTCATTGCCGCCATTGCCGTAGAGGATATCCGATCCGGTGCTGCCGCTCAGAACGTCGCCATATTCGTTGCTGCCGTAGATATATTCGATCGACACATAGCTGTCGGTGCCGCCGGCCCCGTCGTCGCCCGTGCCCGTCGCCAGATCGACGGTGACACCGCCCGGCGCATAATAATAGCTGACCGCGTCCGCGCCACTGCCGCCGTCGAACAGGTCATCCCCCTCCGACGAGAACAACAGGTCATCGCCCAGCCCGCCGAAGAGCCGGTCGTTGCCGGGACCACCCTCAAGAGTGTCGTTACCCGCAGTGCCCGTAAACGTCGCCATGAAATGTGCCCCCATCGAGTGACTGATTCTTACATTGCTTAACGTTCGTTAACTTTAGAAGTCAGTAGGGGGGCGAATACTTGCGCCATTTTGGCTGCGTTTTCGACAGCAATCCCGATGTGGCACGCCGCGCGGCGCTTTCGGCACAGCCTCCACTTTGCGCTGGATCATCCCCCCACGTCGCCGGTGCTGGCAAAGCCATGCCACCCGCCTCTTGTGTTGCACAAAAGCCACACTACATCGGCGAGGCAAGGTTGAGAGAGGGTCCTATGAATCTCGAGAAGTTCACCGATCGCGCCAAGGGTTTCCTCCAGTCGGCGCAGACCGTCGCGATCCGCATGAACCATCAGCGGATCGCGCCCGAGCATCTGCTGAAGGCGCTGCTGGAGGATGAGCAGGGCATGGCGTCGGGCCTGATCGGCGCGGCCGGCGGCGATGCCGCGCGGGCGCTTCGCGAGACCGATGCAGCGCTGGCGAAGCTGCCCGCCGTCTCCGGATCGGGCGCGAACCAGCCTCCGGGCCTCGACAATGACGCGGTGCGCGTTCTCGACCAGGCCGAGCAGGTCGCGCAGAAGGCGGGCGACAGCTATGTCACCGTCGAGCGGATGCTGCTTGCCCTCACCCTCGCCACCACCACCGCGGCCGGCAAGGCTCTGGCTGCCGCCGGGGTCAGGGCGGAGGCGCTGAACGGCGCGATAAACCAGCTTCGCGGCGGACGCAGCGCCGATACGGCAAGCGCCGAAGACCGTTACGATGCGCTCAAGAAGTTCGCGCGTGACCTGACTGAGGCGGCGCGCGACGGCAAGCTCGACCCGGTGATCGGCCGCGACGAGGAAATCCGCCGCA
>CAZJCT010000047.1:0-18782 GCA_964544675.1 uncultured Sphingobium sp. | reverse complement strand
AGCGGCCCTTGGGCATGATCGGCAGTTCGGCGCGGGTCTTGTCGGGCCACATGCCAAGGCCGAGGAAGCCGAGGCCGAGCTGGTCGCCGACATATTTCACCTGTTCGAGGTGACGGCCCGTCTCGCCGCACGTCTGGTGCAGATTGTCGAGCGGCGCGCCCGAGAGTTCGAGCTGGCCCGCCGGCTCCAGGCTGATGGTGCCGTCGCTGCCCGACAGCGCGATGACATTCTCGCCCTCGTATACCGGTTCCCAGCCGAAACGGGTCAGGCCCAGCAATAGGCTGTGGATGCCGCCGCGTTCCTCGTAGCTGGGGGCATGGTGGTCCGAGAGCGCATAGACGAACTTCTCGTGCTCGGTCCCGATCTTCCACCGGTCTGCGGGCTTCTCGCCGCCCTCGAAGACGCTGAGCAATTGATCGCGGTTTTCGATGATCGGGTCGTCGCCGGCCGTCGCAGTTCTTGTACTCATGTGCCGACCTTAAACTCCCGACCGAACCGCGCTCCCATAAGGCCGGACCGAAGCGCGATCAAAGGGATTCGCTCGGCGCGCCCCGCCAGTCTCCGTTGAGCGCCATCCAGCAGGCTGTGGCGGCGATCGCGGCGGTTTCCGCGCGGAGGATGCGCGGGCCGAGGCTGATCGGTACGGCGGCGGGACAGGCACGGATCGCATCGCGCTCGGCGGGGTCGAACCCTCCCTCCGGCCCTACCAGCAACGCGGCAGGTCCCCGATGGGCGGCGAAGGCGCTGTCGAGCGGCGCGCCGCCGGTCTCGTCAGCGAAGAACAGGTGAGTCGCGGGAGACCAGTCGGCGAGCAGCCGGTCGAGCGGCACCATCGCGCCAAGCTCGGGCAGCGCGGTTCGGCCGCATTGCTCCGCCGCCTCGACCATCTGCGCGTGCAGCCGGTCGAGGTTGAGCCGGTCGACCACCGCGCGGCGGGTCATCACTGGCTGGATGCGACGCACGCCCAGCTCGCAGGCCTTTTCCACCACCAGATCGATACGGTTCTTGCGAATGGGCGCGAGGCACAGGGTGAAATCGGGCACCGTCTCCAGCGGCCGGGTCCGCTCGGCGCAGCGAAGCACGAGATCGCGCTTGCGCACCGCCTCCGCCGTCGCCGCCCATTCGCCGTCGCAGCCGTTGAACAGAAGGACGACGCCCCCCTCGCCGACGCGCATGACCGACAGGAGATAGTGCGCGGCATTGCCGTCCACCGCGACCGGCACATCCTGTCCGAGCGCGGCATCGACGAACAGACGCGGCGCGGATCGCGGGGGCCATGCAGGGGTGGCGGGCATGACGCGGCCCTAGCCGAGGCAACGCGGGAGGGGAAGTCCGGGTCGTTTAGCTCGCCGCGACCGCCAGCCTCGGCGTCTGCTGGTGCTGGACGACGCGCCAGTCCTCATGCGCGAGGCGGCGATAGGTGGAGGTGCAGTGCGCCTCATAGTCGCTGCCGCCGTCCCTGCTCGCCGCGACATGATAGGCAACCACGATCAGCCCTTCCTGCGGGCGCGTGATGCGCTGTTCGGAGAAGGTCACGCCGCTCCATCGCGGCGTGGTCGCCATGGCGTCCGCCGCCGCCTCTCCCTGCAACACGAAGGGCGGCGTGGGCACCACCAGCAGCGCCTCGCTGTCGATCTTCTCATGATAGTCGCCCGAATCGCCGGTCCACAGGCTTTCCTCGAAACTCCACACGCGCGAATCGTCCATTGTCGGGGCTCCTGTTGCTGGGCGTCCGAAGCATGAAAGCGTCCGCCGCGCCGATGTTCCCGCTTGTGCCGAAGGGGTGCGCTGATGCAGACGCCGTCCCCATGACGTTGGACCAAGGCATCGTTCCCGACAGCGAGGCGCGGGGCATCGTCGCGCGGCTGCCCCGCCTGCCCCGCGCGCTGGCGCTGCTCGCCCGCTTCGACCGGCCGATCGGCTGGTGGCTGCTGTTCTGGCCGGGGGCGTGGGCCATCGCGCTCGCTGGCGGCGCGCGCGCGCACTGGGACATGCTGCTGTGGTTCCTCCTCGGCAGCATCGCCATGCGCGGCGCGGGATGCGTCTACAACGACATCGTCGACCGTGATCTCGACCGGCAGGTGGCCAGAACCGCCAGCCGCCCGCTCGCCAGCGGCGCGGTGTCGCTGAAGCTCGCATGGGTCTGGCTGCTCGCCCTGTGCTTCATCGGTCTCGTCGTGCTGCTCCAGCTCCGCTGGCAGGCGCAGGTCGTCGCGCTGGGCAGCCTCGCGCTGGTCGCCGCCTATCCCTTCATGAAGCGGATCACGGGCTTTCCGCAGGCCTGGCTGGGGCTGGTGTTCAGCTGGGCCGCGCCCGTCGCCTGGGCGCAGATGACCGGCGGCATCAGCCTGACCGGCGCGCTGCTTTATGCCGGGACGATCCTGTGGGTCGTCGGCTATGACACCATCTACGCGCTTCAGGACCGCGAGGACGACGCGCTGGTCGGCATCGGGTCGAGCGCGCTGACCCTCGGCCGCCATGCGCGCGCCGGGGTCGCCGCCTTCTATGCGGGCGCGGTCCTCCTGTGGGGCGCCGCCTTCTGGAGCGTGGTGCCGCACCCCCTCGCGCTGATCGCGCTTCTGCCGATGGTGGCGCAGCTCGGCTGGCAGGTGGCGACGCTGCGCGAGGACGGGCATGATCCGCTCGCCAAGTTCCGGTCGAACCGGTTTGCGGGCTTCCTCATGTTCCTCGGCTGCGTGGTGGCGGGTGGGCTATAGGGCTGGCGGCTCCCTGCCAAACCCGCTATGGCGCGCGGCGACATGCTGACCCGCCTATACAACTGGACGATCGAGAAGGCGGCGCATCCCCATGCGGAACGCTGGCTTTTTGCCATCTCGTTCATGGAATCGAGCTTCTTTCCGATCCCGCCGCACCCGCTTCTCGGGCTGATGTGCCTTGCGCGGCCGAGCATGGCGCTCCGCTACGGCCTCATCTGCACCATTGCCTCGGTGCTGGGCGGGCTGTTCGGCTATGCGATCGGCGCGCTCCTGTTCGCGTCGGTGGGGCAGTCACTGCTCCACCTCCTCGGCCTGTCGGAAAGCTTCCCGGTCGCGGCCTGCTATCTGCGCGAGTTCGGAGCGGAGATCATCCTGATCAAGGGCGCGACCCCCATCCCGTTCAAGCTGATCACGATCACCTCCGGCTTCATCGGGCTGTCGCTTTTCACCTTCATCTGGGCGAGCATCCTGTCGCGCGGTTTCCAGTTCATGCTGGTGGGTGTGCTGTTCTGGAAATTCGGCGCACCGATCCGGGCGTTTCTCGACAAATATCTGGCATGGGCGAGCGCGGGCTTTCTGCTACTGGTGGTCGGCGGCTTCCTGGCCGCGGGCGCGCTGACCAGCGACCACGGAATGTCCGACACATGCAGCCCCCGCGCGGCGCAGAGCGCGCGCTGACGTGGCGATGACGCCCGGCGGCCTCTGGGCGCGCCGGCCCGGCGTTGCCGCGCTGATGCTCGGTGCCCTGTCGGCGACGGGTTTCGCTCCGCTCGGCCTCTGGCCGGTCATGCTGCTGTGCCTTGCTGCGCTGCTCGCCCTTCTGCGCCGCGCCGCCAGTGGTCCCCGGGCCTTCGCAATCGGCTATGGCTTCGGCGTCGGCCAATTTGCGGTCGGTCTGAACTGGATCGCGCATGCCTTTACCTTTCAGGAGGCGATGCCGCACTGGCTCGGCTATCCGGCGGTGTTCCTGCTGTCACTCTACCTCGCCGTCTATCCGGCAGTCGCGGCGGCGATCGGCTGGCGGCTGGCGAAGGGCGTGCCCGAAGCGCTGGTGATCCTGATGGCGGCGGCCTGGCTGCTGACCGAATATCTGCGCGCGACGCTGTTCACTGGCTTTGCCTGGAACCCGCTGGGGGCGATCTGGCTCGACACCGGGCTGGAGCATGCCGCGCCCGTCGTCGGGACATACGGGCTCGGAGCGGTGGCGATGCTGGCCGCCGGGGCATTGTGGCTCCTGGTGACCAGCCGACGCCGCTGGGCGATGATCATCCTGCTGCCGATCGCGGCAGTGGCGCTGATCGGCCTGACCGCCAGCCGACCCGACACGCCCGACGGCCCCGCGATCGCCGTCGTCCAGCCGAACATGGGCCTTCGCGCCCGCGAGCATCCGGACTTCGAGGCGCGCAACTTCGCCCGGCTGGCGGCGCTCAGCCGCGCGGCGGGTCCGCGTCCGCGCCTGCTGTTCTGGCCCGAGGCGGCGGTGCCCGCGATCCTCGACATGGAACCCCAATGGCGGGAGCGGGTCGCGTCGGTCCTGCGGCCCGGCGACCTGCTGATGACGGGTGGCGACAAATATCACATGCGCGCCACCGACAAGCCGTTCTACGAGCAGGGCGACCTGCTGGGCGCGAACAACAGCCTGTGGGTCGTGACCGCCGACGCGCGTCTGATCGCCCGCTACGACAAGGCGCATCTGGTGCCCTATGGCGAGTATCTGCCGATGCGGCCGCTGCTGTCGGCGATCGGCCTGTCGCGGATCGTGCCCGGTGACGTCGACTTCTGGCCCGGCCCCGGCCCCCGGACGCTCGACCTGCCCCCCGCCGGGGACCGCCCGCCGCTGCGCCTGGCGGTGCAGATCTGTTACGAGATCGTCTTTTCCGGCCAGGTCGTCGATCGGGCGAACCGGCCGCACTTCCTGTTCAACCCGTCCAACGACGCGTGGTTCGGAAGCTGGGGACCGCCCCAGCATCTGGCGCAGGCGCGGCTTCGGGCGGTCGAGGAAGGACTGCCGGTGATCCGATCGACGCCCACCGGCATATCCGCCGTGATCGATGCTGACGGCCGCATCGTCGCGAGCCTGCCGCTCGGCCAGGCGGGCACCATCGTGACCGCGCTGCCGGCAGCGCAGCCGCCGACGCCGTTCGCGCGCGCGGGCAACGTCCTGCCGTTGCTGCTGGCCGGCCTGCTGCTTCTCGGTGGCGTTGCCATCACCAGACCAAGACGCTAGAGGCCGACATAAGGTTTTCTTTATATGGCGTTTGCCGCTACTGCCCGATTGCTCGAAAGGACCCGTTGTTCGATGCGCAGTTCCTATCTCTTCACGTCCGAGTCCGTTTCGGAAGGCCATCCGGACAAGGTCTCCGACCAGATTTCGGACGCGATCGTCGACCTGTTCCTGTCGAAGGACCCCGAAGCGCGCATCGCCTGCGAGACGCTGACGACGACGCAGCTCGTGGTGCTGGCGGGCGAGATCAGGTGCAAGGGCGTCTATGAGAACGGCGCCTGGGCACCCGGCGCGCTCGAGGAGATCGAGAAGACCGTCCGCAACACCGTTCGCGAGATCGGCTATGAGCAGGACGGTTTCCACTGGGAGAAACTGGAGTTCATCAACCGGCTGCACGGCCAGTCAGAGCATATCGCGCAGGGCGTCGACGCGGCGGGCAACAAGGACGAGGGCGCGGGCGACCAGGGCATCATGTTCGGCTTCGCCTGCAACGAGACGCCCGACCTCATGCCGGCGACGCTCGACTACAGCCACAAGATCCTTCAGCGCATGGCCACCGACCGCAAGAGCGGCGCAGCGCCCTTCCTCGAGCCCGACGCCAAGAGCCAGGTGACGCTGCGTTTCGAGAACGGCAAGCCCGCCGCGGCGACCGCGATCGTGGTGTCAACGCAGCACAAGCCCGGTTTTGACAGCGGCGAGAACGACGCGCAGTTGAAGGCCTATGTGAAGCAGGTCGTTGCCGACCTGTTGCCGGCCGAGTTGCTGTCCGACGAGACGGTCTATCACATCAATCCCACCGGCAGCTTCGAGATCGGCGGGCCTGACGGCGACGCGGGCCTCACCGGCCGCAAGATCATCGTCGATACCTATGGCGGCGCATCGCCCCATGGCGGCGGCGCGTTCAGCGGCAAGGACCCGACCAAGGTCGACCGGTCAGCAGCCTATATCACGCGTTATCTCGCCAAGAATGTCGTGGCGGCGGGCCTCGCCTCGAAGTGCACGATCCAGATCGCCTATGCGATCGGCGTCTCGGAGCCGCTGTCGCTCTATGTCGATACCCATGGCACCGGCACCGTCGGCGACGACCGTATCGAGGCCGCGATCAAGTCGATCGGCAAGCTGGGCGGCCTGACGCCGCGCGGCATCCGCCTCCACCTCGGCCTCAACAAGCCGATCTATCGCCCCACCGCTGCATACGGCCATTTCGGCCGCAAGGCGGAGGGTGACTTCTTCCCGTGGGAGCGCACCGATCTGGTCGAGGATCTGAAAGCGGCGCTGTAATTTGGGCGTCATCCCAGCGAAGGCTGGGATCGCTTCGATCTGGGTGGTGCGCGATCGAGAGAGATGCCAGCTTTCGCTGGCATGACGGATGCGGGCGTCAGCGCGAGCGGGGTGCGTAGCCCGCGCCGCTCGCCAGCGGCTGGACTGAACTCGACAAGCCCGTCGCGCTACTCGCCACCTTCACCGGCCGCGTCGCGTTGCCCGCCATGGCGGGCTGACTGACGCCGACAGGCAGGCTCTTGAGCTCCGCCAGCCGCGACTTGAAAGCGCGCAGCTTGTCGCCCGACAGGATTGGTGCCTGCGCGAACCTGACCGACATCGGATTGACCACGCCGCCGTTGCGATAGACTTCATAGTGGAGATGCGGCCCGGTCGAGAGGCCGGTCGACCCCACATAGCCGATCACCTGCCCCTGCCGCACCCGGTCGCCGGCCTGCACCGCGATTCGGCTCATGTGCGAATAGCCGGTGCCGAGCCGCCCATCGTGCGACAGGCGGACATAATTGCCATGGCCGCTATTGCGACCGGCGTAGACGACGCGGCCCGCGCTGGCGGCATAGATCGGGGTGCCCGAGGGGGCGGCATAGTCGATGCCCGCATGCATGCGGCTGAACCCCAGGATCGGGTGGCGGCGCAGGCCAAAGCCCGAGCTCAACCGGCCGGAGACCGGCGCGGTCATGCCCGGCCGCGCCTTGCCGACGCCCGAAGCCTCGAACCATTCGGTGCGCCCGTTGACCGCCCAGCGGAGCATGTTGACCGACTTGCCGCGCGCGCGGTCGAGGCCCGCGAACAGCAGCTCGCCGGTCTCGGTCTCGCCGGTGGCGGCACGGCGATGCGCGATGACGATGTCGAAGCGGTCATTGGCGCCGATGTCGCTGAGCAGCGAGACCTGCCCGGCGATGATCTTGAGATAGGTCTGGATCGTGCGGGGATCGGCACCCGCCGCGCGCGCCGCGCGATAGAGCCCGTCACCGACCGCGCCCCGGATCCGGAGCGGCGTGTCGTCGACGGCGATCGGTATCTCGCGCATCGCAAGGCCCGAGCCCTGGCGGCTGATGTCGAGCGCGAGGTCGAGCCGCGCCCGGACCGCGAGCGATTCGAGCGGCCGCGGCACCGCGCGGCTGGGGCGGCGGCCAAGTACGATCTGGACGGGCGTTCCCGCCGCGATGGCATCAGGGTCGGTCGCTCCGCCGATCAGGCCGAGAACCGCATCGACATCGGCGCGGCTGACGCCTGCGCGCTGTAGCATATGGGCGAAGCTGTCACCCTGCCCCACTGCTGCGGTCAGTTCGAGTCGCGGCCGCTCGGGCGTGCTGGCGAGCGGCGCGACGGCGTCGGTCGGCCCCATGCGCAAGCCACTGTCGGCACCATAAGCGATCGGCG
Source organism: uncultured Sphingobium sp. (assembly GCA_964544675.1). GTDB lineage: Bacteria > Pseudomonadota > Alphaproteobacteria > Sphingomonadales > Sphingomonadaceae > Sphingobium. The sequence continues at coordinate 11,177 of CAZJCT010000047.1, read as the reverse complement.
TGATCATCTGCGCGCGAAGCTGGTCGAACTCGGTATCGGTCAGGGCAGCGGGCGCTTCGCCCGGAACCGGCGCAAATCCGGGTGCGGTGGAAATCGCGAGGGTGCACAGCCCCATGCAGGTCGCAAGACCGCGCCACCATCGCGCTGAACCGATATCGCGACCGAGATCGGGCGCCAGATCGACATCATGCGCCCAGGCGGAGAGCCGGTCGCTCCAGCGCGCGCGGCGCAGTGCCGGAAGATTGGCGGCGAGGCCTGCCTGGCCGAGGGCCACCGTACCGGCGCCATCGACCTGGCCCATTCCGAAATCGGATCGTAAAAACACTAAGCAGCGACCCCCGCAGCCCGACCCGACCACCCACCGTCGCCGGAAACCGGCATTTTTCTGTAAAGACCGCTGGTTAAAGTCAATTTAACCACGCGACCGGCGGCAAGGCCCGGCGACGAGCCGTGCGTTCGAAGCGGCAGGCAGAGCGGACGCGCGCAAGTGCTTGCACGTTGGTCGTCTTTGCCGCAGGAAGACCCTCGCAATGTCCTTTGCCGCACGCCCGCATGTGACGGCGGTGCTTGGCCCCACCAACACCGGCAAGACGCACCTCGCCATCGAGCGGATGTGCGGCCATTCGAGCGGCCTCATGGGCTTTCCGCTGCGGCTGCTGGCGCGCGAGGTCTATGACCGCATCGTCCGCATCAAGGGGCCGGAGCAGGTCGCGCTGATCACCGGCGAGGAGCGGATCGTCCCAGCCGACGCCCGCTATTTCTGCACCACGGCCGAATCGATGCCGTCGCGGGGGGGCGCGGGCGAGCGCGACTTTTCCTTCGTGGCGCTCGACGAGATCCAGCTCGCCACCGATGCCGAGCGCGGCCATGTCTTCACCGACCGGATGCTCGGCGCGCGCGGTCGCGATGAGACGATGCTGCTGGGATCGGCGGCGATGACGGGCGCGGTGCGCGACCTGCTGCCGGAGGCGGAGATCATCGGCCGCCCGCGCTTCTCGACGCTCAGCTATGCGGGAATGCGCAAGCTGTCGCGGCTGCCGCGCCGTTCGGCCATCGTCGCCTTCTCGGCGGAGGAGGTCTATGCCGTCGCCGAGATGCTGCGGCGGTTCCGGGGCGGCGCAGCGGTGGTGATGGGGGCGCTCTCCCCCCGCACCCGCAATGCCCAAGTGGCGATGTTCCAGGCGGGCGAGGTCGATTATCTGGTCGCCACCGATGCGATCGGCATGGGGCTCAACATGGATGTCGACCATGTCGCCTTCGCCTCACTGACCAAGTTCGACGGGCGGCGCAGGCGGCGGCTGACGGTTGCGGAAATCGCGCAGATTGCAGGGCGCGCCGGGCGTCACCAGCGTGACGGCACCTTCGGCGGGGTGGGCGCGGCGGACGACGCGCCGATGTTCAGCCATGAGGAGATCGAGGCGATCGAGGAGCATCGCTTCGAGCCGGTGCGCCAGATTTACTGGCGCGACGGCGATCCCTCGCTCGCCAGCGTGGACGCGCTGATCCGCGACCTCCAGCGCCCGCCAGCGCACGACCGGCTGCGCCCCGCGCCGGAGGCCACCGATCTTGCGGTGCTTCGCGCCATTGCCGATCACGAGTTGGTCGTGGAGCGCGCTCGGGGCAAGCCGATGGTCCGGCGGCTGTGGGAGGCGTGCTCGCTGCCCGACTTCCTCAAGAGTGGCAGCGACCAGCATGCGCGGCTGGTGCTGTCGTTGTGGCAGTATCTCAGCCAGGGCAATGGCCACATCCCGCAGGAATGGTTCGCGGGGCAGATTGCGCGGCTCGACAATATCCAGGGCGATGTCGAAACGATCGCCGCCCGAATCGCCGCGGCGCGCACTTGGTGCTATGTCGCGCAGCGGTCCGACTGGCTAGCCAACCCCGCGGAGATGGCCGCGCGCACCTGGGCGCTTGAGGAACGGCTGTCGGACGCGCTCCACACGGCGCTGACGCAGCGGTTCGTCGACAAGCGCACATCCGTCCTGCTGAGAGGGCGGGGCGGCGACTCATCGCTCTTGCCTGTGGACGTGGACCCGTCGGGAATTGTAACGGTCGATGGGCAAAGCATTGGAAGACTCGCCGGTTTTCGATTTCATGTCGATCCGCAGGCGCGCGCGATGCAGAAGAGATTGCTGCTCGCGGCAGCGGAACGGAGATTGAGCGGCGTGCTGACCGAACGGGCACAGGCGATTTTGACGGCGAGCGACGGCGCATTGCGGCTGTCGGCGGAACCGGGCGGCGAGCCGGGCATCCACTGGGAGGATGCGCGGCTGGCGCTCCTGAAGCCAGGCCCCGCGCTGCTGCAACCCCAGATCGAGATGGACTCGGCGTTGGCCGCGCTGGCACCCGAGATGCAGGCGGCTGTGCGGGTGCGGTGCGAGGCATGGCTCGACGCGCAGTTCCAGCGGCACCTGCCCGCCCTGCAAAAGATGGATGCGGGGTCGCGCGATCCCGAAGCGCCGCCGCAGGTGCGCGCGCTGCTGGCCCAGCTTGCCGACGCGGGCGGCATCGCCGACCGCGCCAGCCTCGACCCCGTCCTCGCCGCGATCGCCAAGGAGGATCGCGGCAAGCTGCGTCAGTCGGGCGTGGTGATCGGCGTTCTCGACCTCTATCATCCGGGGCTGATGAAGCCGGGCGCCGCGCAATGGCGCATGGCGCTGCTGTCGCTGCGCACGGGCGAGCCGCTGGTGGCGCTGCCGCAGGCCGGGCTGGTCCTGTTTCCCGCTGTCGAGGAGGCGGACGATCGCGGCGCGCGGGTGGCGGGCTTCCGCCGCTTCGCTGACACCTGGCTGCGCATCGACGTCGCCGAACGGATCGCGCGCACGGGACACGAGGCGATCGCCGCACCCCGTCCCTATGACGCGGCCGACCCGCATATCGTGTCGATTGGCCTTCCCGCCGAAGCCTTTGCCGATCTGATGCGCCAGGCGGGCTTCCGCGCGGTCGACACGCCCGAGGAAGGTCAGGCCAACTGGATCTTTCGCGGCCGACCGAAAGCGCGCCCGCCCCGCCCCCCGCGACAGCAGCAGCGGGAACGCCGCCAGCCCGAGCGCACCGCCGAAGGCGGCGGCGAGAGCGCGCCAGTGCGGGAGCGGCCCGATCGCGGGGCGCGTCCGCCCCGGAAGGACAAGCGCGACCGCCCCGGCGGCCCGCAGGAGCGCCGCGACCGGCCGCCCGCGGGCGAACAACGCCGCCCGGGTTCGGGCGTCGCGACCGCCAAGGCGCTGGCGGGTCTTGCCGATTTGCTGAAGCGGGACGACTGATCCCCCATGGCGAGAGCGCCCAAGGGTCCGCTCAAAACCCCGCCAGCGAACGATGGCACGGCTGCCTCGCTTCGCATCGACCTGTTTCTGTGGCAGGCGCGGCTCGCCAGGAGCCGCCCCGCAGCCCAGGAGCTTGCCAATCAGGGGCATGTCCGCCTTAACGGGCGGCGGGTCGAGCGGGCGCATGTGCCGGTCCGCGCCGGCGATGTCCTCACCCTTCCCGCTCATGGCCCGGCGAAAGTCATCCGCGTCCTCGCGCTGCCGGCACGGCGCGGTCCTCCGGCCGAGGCGCTGGCTCTCTACACCGTGCTGGAGAATGGCGCGACACCACCGATGCATATTGACGCTGAACCGACCTGCGAATAGCAGACGGGCTGAACGAGATATCCGAGGAACCGCCCGATGACCTATGTCGTGACCGACGCCTGCATCCGCTGCAAATATATGGATTGCGTAGAGGTGTGCCCGGTCGATTGCTTTTACGAGGGCGAGAACATGCTGGTGATCAACCCCAGCGAGTGCATCGACTGCGGCGTGTGCGAGCCCGAGTGCCCCGCCGAGGCGATCCTGCCCGACACCGAGAGCGGCCTGGAGAAGTGGCTGGAACTGAACGCCAAATATTCGGCGGACTGGCCCAACATCACCACGAAGGGCACCCAGCCCGACGATGCTGACGAGCACAAGGGCGAAGAGGGCAAGTTCGAGAAGTACTTCTCGGCGGAACCCGGCTCCGGCGACTGACCCCGGGCCGTCGCCGGCCTGCCAGATCAGCCTGTTCGCCCGGGCCGTCCCTCCATGGGGCGGCACCGGGCTTGGTTTTTTGTGACGAATCTGTTAAAGGTGCGCTGCAGCGCGGCCTTCGTGCTGTGACTGCTGGAGTTCATCGTGGATGCGATGTCGTTGGTCGTGAAGGGCGCCGTTCGCTCCCTCACCGGAGCCTGCATCGTCAAATCCCAAAAAGATAGAAAGGTTGCAAATGGCTGCCAAGGCGCTGTCATTCGACGTCGGTGACTATGTCGTATACCCGAAGCACGGGGTGGGACGGGTGATCGAGCTGCAAAGCCAGAAGATCGCCGGGATGGACCTGGAACTCTACGTCCTCCGTTTCGAAAAAGAACGCATGACGCTGCGCGTCCCCACCAACAAGGCGGAAAGCGTCGGCATGCGCAAGTTGTCGTCGAACAAGACGCTGACCGAGGCGCTGGAGACGCTGAAGGGCAAGCCCAAGGTCAAGCGGACCATGTGGTCGCGTCGCGCGCAGGAATATGAAGCGAAGATCAACTCGGGCGACCTGGTGTCGATTGCCGAGGTGACCCGCGACCTGTTCCGCGCCGACGACCAGCCCGAGCAGAGCTATTCGGAGCGTCAGATCTTCGAAGCGGCGTCGAGCCGTCTCGCGCGCGAACTGGCGGCGATGGAAGAGACCGACGAGACCGCCGCGCTCAAGAAGATCCTCGAGATCCTCAACGAGGCCGCGCCCAAATATGCCAAGGACCGCGCGGAATAAGTAGCCCTCCGTTGATCCAGAGCCGCCGCGCGGCCCGCCTCACCCGCCCGTTGGCGTTGGCGGGCGTGATCGCGGCGGCTTTTTCGTGCGCCACTCCCGCCTCGGCTGCCCCTGCGGCCCGGCAGACCTTCATCATCTCCGATTTCGACAGCATCCGGGTGGAGGCGCCCGTCGATGTGCGCATCGAAACGGGCAAAGGCCCCTCGGCGCGAGCGACCGGCGACCGCAGGGTGCTCGATGCGCTGACCCTCGACGTCAGCGGCGGTGTCCTGGCGGTGCGGATGCGCCGGTCGCCGGCCGGAAGCGAGATCACACAGGACGGGGGAGCGCAGATCGTCCTCACCACGACCACGCTCCGGACCATCATGCTGCTCGGCGCGGGCAGCGTCGCTGCCGACCGGCTGCGCGGGGCGGATGCGCGCGCGTCTCTGCGCGGCAGCGGCCGGGTCGATGTGGGCGGCATCGATGCCGATCGCCTGTCGGTCGATCTGATCGGTGCGGGATCGCTGTCGCTCGTCGGCAAGGCCACCGTGGCCCAGTTGCGGGTCAGCGGCGCAGGGAGGCTCGACGCGGCGCGGCTCTCCGCCATCCGCCTCGATGCGACGGTCCAGGGAAGCGCGGACGTGAGCGCCAGCGCGCGCGAGGAAGCAACGATCATCGCCTCGGGGTCAGGCCGCGTGGCGGTGGCCGGGGCCGGCAGTTGCAGCGTCCGACGCGCAGGCAGCGCGTCTGTGGAATGCGGCGGCAAGCGCTACTGACGCGTCCGCCTGCCGATTCCGGCTTGAGCCACTCTCCGTCCCGACGCACCCTGCGCCTCCCCGCTCAAGGAGATTCGCGATGCGTGAAGACAGGCTTCCCCCCGACGTCGACTGGCTCGCCCATTACGGCATGACCCGCCGCCGCGTGCTGGCGACGAGCGCTGCCACGATCGGTTTCGCGGCGGCATGCCAGCCGGTCAGTTCGAGCACCCAGATGACTGACGCCGAAGGCCTCGCCACCGGAACCGCCTCCACCCCCGGCGCCGACGGCTTCGCCATCCCGCTCTTCTACGCCCGGCCCGAAGGCACGACGCCGCGATCGCTGATCATCGTGGTTCACGAGATCTTCGGCGTTCACGAGTGGATCAAGGACATTTGCCGCCGCCTCGCGCATGCCGGCTACATGGCGGTCGCGCCCGACCTGTTCGCGCGTGCGGGCGATGCGACGAAGATTCCGCAGATCGACACGCTCATCAAGACGATCGTCAGCAAGACGCCCGACGATCAGGTGCTGTCGGATATCGACCGCGCCGTTGCCTGGGCCGGCGATAACGGCGCCACGACCGAGCGCGTAGGGATCACGGGCTTTTGCTGGGGCGGGCGGGTCGTGTGGCTCTACGCCGCGCACAGCCCGAATCTCGATGCGGGCGTCGCCTTCTACGGCCGCCTGACCGGAGAGCAGCCGTTGACGCCGCTGAAGCTGGCGGACAAGCTCAAGGCGCCGGTGCTCGGCCAATATGGCGCGCTCGACAAAGGCATACCGGTCGCCGATGTCGAGGCGATGAACGCGGCGCTGAAGGCGGCCGGCAGCCCCTCGCACATCCAGCTCTACCCGCAGGCGGACCATGGCTTCATGGCCGATTACCGGCCGAGCTTTAACGAGGAATCGGCGACCGTCTCGTGGCGCGCGACTCTCGACTGGTTCGGCAAATATGTGCGGCTGATGTAGCGGTCGGCGGCGCCGGCTACTGGGAAAGCGAGCGCACCGCCGCCAGCGTCTTGGACACATGCTCGCGATAGTCGAGGTCGTTGTGGACGAACGCGACGCGGCCGGTGGGAGCGATGACGTAGGAGGTGCGGTTGGTGAGCCCCACGCGCGCGGGCATCGCCACGTCATAGCCCTTGACGATGTCCGGTCCCGCCGACGCGACGGCGAACTTGTCGCGGCACGCCTCCGTGCTGAACCGGGCGAGCTTGTCGACCGGGTCCGCCGACATGCCGATGATCGTCGCCCCCGCCTTGGCGAAGTCGTCGGACCGCTCGGCGAACTCATGCGCTTCGGCGGTGCAGCCCGGCGTGAAGGCCGCCGGGAAGAAATAGAGCACGACCGGCCCCTTCTTGAGCGCGTCGGACAGCTTGAGCTGGAAGAGCTTGCCCGCCTTTGCCCCGCGCGTCGTGAAATCGGGCGCCTTGGCGCCTACGGGCAGCGCCGCTCCGCCGGGCGCACTCGCCAGGAACAGCGCGGCGGCGGCCGCTGTTGCCGCCACGATCCCACCGATTGTCCTGCGCATCCTGTTGGCTCCTTCCTCGATCTTCGCGCGCAACTTGCCATTGCGGCCATTCCTTGTCACCCGTCTCGACGATGCCGATCGACCGCCTGATCCTGACAGACTTCCGCAACCATGCCGATACGCAGATCAGGCCGGACGGGGCGCGGCTGGTGGTGCTGACCGGCGACAATGGCGCAGGCAAGACCAACATATTGGAAGCGGTTTCGTTGCTTGCGCCCGGCCGGGGTCTGCGCGGCACGGCGCTGCGCGACATGGCGCGGCAGGGCGGACCGGGCGGCTTCGCGGTCGCGGCGGAGATAGACGGCCAGCGGCTGGGAAGCGGGACCGCGCCCTCCGCGCCCGACCGGCGCCAGGTGCGGATCAACGAAAGCCCCGCCGCCGCGACCGCGCTGGCTGACCATCTGGCGATCAGCTGGCTGACCCCCGTCATGGACCGGCTGTTCCAGGAGGGCGCGAGCGGTCGCCGCCGTTTTCTCGACCGGCTGACGCTGGCGCTTCACCCGGAACATGGCACCCACAGCAACCGCTATGAAGCCGCGATGCGCGCGCGCAATGCCCTGCTCGCCGAGGATCGCCCGCCCGACCCCGAATGGCTGACCGCGCTGGAGGTACAGATGGACCGGCACGGAACCGCCGTCGTCCGTGCACGGACCGCCACGGTGGATCTTCTGAACGAGGCCCTCGCCCGCCAGCCCGAGGAGCCGTTCGCGCGACCGCTGGTCGCGATCGATGATAGCGGGGACCCGCACGAACCGCTTGGGCACGCTCTGCGTTTGGGCAGAGCGCGCGACCGCGCGGCGGGGCGCACCCTCATCGGCCCCCATCGCAGCGACATGACGGTGCTCCATGCAGGCAAAGGCCAGCCTGCCGCGCTCTGCTCGACGGGCGAGCAAAAGGCACTGCTGCTTTCGCTTATCCTCGCCCATGCGGCTGCAGTCGATGCGGCGCGCCCGCGCCCGCTGGTGATGCTCCTCGACGAGGTTGCCGCGCATCTCGACGCGACCCGGCGCGACGCGCTGTTCGATCGGCTGCGACGTCTCGGCGGTCAGGTGTGGATGACCGGAACCGAAAGCGGGCTGTTCGACGGGCTGTTCGACGGGCTGGGCGATGCCGCGCGTTTCACCGTCAGCGACGGAAGGTTGGCCTCCCGCTGATCAATCCTCGGCGGGACTGTCCCCGGCGGCCTCGGCCGCGCTGTCCTCGAACCATGCCTCGACGGGGCCGGAAAGCTTGATCGTCATCGGCTGGCCGAAACGGTCGCGGCTCTTGCCCGCAGCGACGCGGATCCAGCCTTCGGAGATGCAATATTCCTCCACGTCGGTCCGCACCCGGTCCTTGAAGCGGATGCCGATACCGCGCCGGAGCGTCTCCATGTCGAAGAACGGGCTGCGGGGATTGGTCGAAAGCCGGTCGGGAGGCGTGTCGCTGCTCATGCGGCCGCGCCTAGCCTTCCCTGCGCGGCCACGTCAATCATGGAAGCGTTCGGCCGGCGAGTGTTGTTGCAGCGCCGCAACAGCGCGCGGCGAGTTTGTCTGTGGACGAAACCGATGCGCCGCCGGGTGGTTTTCCGCCCCGTGACATCAACAGCCGCCGCGACCGGCGGCACATAACCACAGGAAAGGTGGAACTATGCGAAGTTTCAAGACGATGGCGCTCGCCCTCGCAATAACGACGGCCTGCACGGCCCCCGCACTGGCGCAGGAGGATCGCTCGAACGATTTCAACGGCCTCTATGTCAGCGGCGTCGGCGGCTACTCCTTTCAGGATTATGACGACGGCGATACCATCCGGTTCGATACCAACGGCGATGGTCGCTTCGGTGACACGGTGGTGGTCGGCGGCCAGGATGCCTTCCGCACCGGCTTCTGCGGTGGCTCTGGCGAAGGGCCGACGAATACCGGCTGCGACGGCGACCGTGATCGTGCCGAATATTGGGGACGGGTCGGCTATGACCGCCGGATGGGTAATGTTGTTGTGGGTGGCTTGATCGAGGCTGGACGCACGGGCGCTCGTGACCGCACCACCGCGTTCAGCGCCAGTCCCGCAGCCTATCGCTTCTCCCGTGGCATGGACTATTCGATCGCGGCGCGCCTTCGTGCCGGCTACACCCCCAATGGTGGCATCCTCTTCTACGTGACCGGCGGCGGCGGCTACGCCAAGATGGACAACAGATTCTCCACGACCAATCAGGTAAGCACCTTCACCCAGAATGGCGGTAACGATGCTTGGGGCTATCAGGGCGGCGGCGGTGTAGAGGCGCTGATCACGAAGAATATCAGTGTCGGGATGGAATATCTCTACAGCAGCTTCAAGGATGACGACTATTATGTCGATGCTGCAGGCGGACCTTTCGGCGCCGGTGTCCGCATGAAGCCAAGCGATGAGGACTTCAGCTACCACGCGATCCGGGGGACCATCGGCTTCCGCTTCTGAACCAGCGGCACCAGTTTGAACGCGGCGGCACCATTGGGGGGCCGCCGCGTTTTTCGTGTGCGGAGCCGCGCGATCAGTCCAGGTTCGGCCTCAGCCAGCGCTCCGCCGTGGCAAGATCGACGCCGCGCCGCGCGGCATAATCCGCCACCTGATCCTGCCCGATCCGCGCGACGCCGAAATAGGCGCTTTGCGAATGGCCGAAGTAGAAGCCGCTGACCGCCGCCGTCGGCCACATGGCGAAGCTTTCGGTCAGGGTGATGCCGGTCGCCTCGGCGGCGCCGAGCATATCGAACAGCATGGGCTTGAGGCTGTGGTCGGGGCACGCCGGATAGCCGGGCGCGGGCCGGATACCGCGATACTGCTCCTTGATCAGCGCGTCGTTGGTGAGCTGCTCACCCGCCGCATAGCCCCACAGGGTCGTGCGGACATGCGCATGCAGGCGCTCGGCAAAGGCTTCGGCAAGGCGGTCGGCGAGCGCTTTGAGCAAAATATCCGAATAATCGTCGTTCTGGCCCCGGAAATTCTCCAGATGCGCCTCGATGCCATGGCCGGCCGTAACGGCGAAACCGCCGATCCAGTCGCCGTCGGGACTGATGAAATCGGCAAGGCACATGTTCGGCCGCCCCTCGCGCTTGGCGATTTGCTGGCGAAGCATGGGCATGCGGATTTCCTGCGACGAGTCATTCCCGCGAAGGCGGGAATCCAGGGTCGCGGGCGCCTCATCCGGTTGCCCTGGATCCCCGCCTTCGCGGGGATGACGGTGGAGAGTGACGACAATATCATCCCCGTCGCGCCGGCACGGCCACAACCCGGCGACGCCCTTCGCTGTCAGCCACTTTTCCGCGATGATCCGGTCGAGCATCTTCTGCGCGTCGTCGAACAGGCTGCGAGCGCTCTCCCCGACGATATCGTCGTCGAGAATCGCGGGATAATTGCCCGCCAGCTCCCAGGCGCGGAAGAACGGCGTCCAGTCGATATAGTCGCGCAGGTCGGCCAGATCCCAGTCGGGAAACACATGCACGCCCGGCTGCAACGGCGCGGGCGGAACCAGCGCCGGGTCGATGGCAAAGCCGTTGGCGCGCGCCTCCGCGATGCTGACGAGCGCGCTCTGCCCCTTGCCTGCGCGCTGTTCGCGGATAACCTCATAATCCTCCGCGATCTGCTTGACGAACGGCGCTTTCTGCGTGTCCGACACGAGCGCCGTCGCTACCCCCACCGCGCGGCTGGCGTCGAGAACATGAACCACCGGCCCGTCATATTCGGGCTCGATCTTGAGAGCGGTGTGAACCTTCGACGTCGTCGCGCCGCCGATCAGCAGCGGCATGGTCATGCCCGCCCGCTGCATCTCCTGCGCGACCGTTACCATCTCGTCGAGCGAGGGCGTGATGAGGCCCGACAGGCCGATCATGTCGGCCTGTTCGTCATTCGCCGCCTTCAATATGTCGGCCCACGGCACCATGACGCCCAGGTCGACCACGTCGAACCCGTTGCACTGCATGACCACGCCGACGATGTTCTTGCCGATATCGTGCACGTCGCCCTTCACGGTCGCCATGACGATCTTGCCCTTACCCTTTGTATTCTCGTCCTTTTCGGCCTCGATATAGGGAAAGAGATGGGCCACGGCCTTCTTCATGACTCGCGCCGACTTGACGACTTGCGGAAGGAACATCTTGCCCGATCCGAACAGGTCGCCGACGACGTT
>CAZJCT010000046.1:0-18918 GCA_964544675.1 uncultured Sphingobium sp. | reverse complement strand
CCGCCACCTGCTCGATATGGGTCGACTTGCCGGTGCCGTGATAGCCCTGCACCATAACGCGCCGGTTGTGCGAGAATCCCGCCAGGATCGCCAGCGTGGTGTCCGGGTCGAACACATAGGCCGGGTCGAGGTCGGGAACGCGTTCGTCCGCCTCCGAAAAGGCGGGGACGGCCATGTCGATATCGACGCCGAACGCCTCACGCGCATCGACGGTCTTGTCGGGCGCGTCCATCAGCGTTTCGGATCGCATGTCGGGCGTGGTGTTGGGGATGTCGGTCATTCTGTTCGGGCCTGATCTTTGACCCGTCCGGGATGAGCCTGTCGAATCCCTGTACTTGGTGCCAAGCAGGGCAGCCCCCTTCGGCATTGCTCAGGACAGGCTTCGACACGTTCACGGCGAACGGGACCATAGCGATTATGTGAAGGCCGGAGCCTTTTTGAGGTGCGTATAGGCGGCGATGACTTCCTGCAAGGCTTTCTCATGGCTGCGGTCGCCGCCATTCTGATCAGGGTGATATTTGCGGACGAGTGCCAGATAACGCTCGCGCAGCCCCTTGCGATCCGCGTCCGCGTCGAGGCCCATCGTTCTGAGCGCGCTGCGGTCGTCGCCCGACAGCGGCTTGCCGTCCCGTCGCGGACGCGACTCCGCCACCCGCTCCCGGAAGCGGGCGCCGATCGCGTCGAGCGGGTCGGAGAAATCGGCCCAGCGCGGCGGCGGGGTGCCCGACGCCGCGGCGGAGGAAAAGGCGCGAGTCTCCCGCTCCCAACCGGCGAAAGGCCGCTGCGAGTTCTGAATCTCGTCAGGGCTCATGCCCTTGAAGAAATTATAGGCCGAATTGAACGCGCGCACATGGTCGAGGCAGTACCAGCGCCATTCGGGCGGACCATCCTGCGCCTGCCGCACATTCTCGGGCGGCGCGCGGAACTCGCCCGGAAGGTCGCATCCCTCGGCCATGCACGGCCGACGCCTGCCCTCGACCCGGCCGTGAAAGCGTGTATGCCGGCCGCTGTTGCCGCTGCTCGCCAAGATGCTCCTCATTCGTCGGAACCAGCCTCGCCGGCCGGCGCAAAAAGACTATATAGGGAGCATGGTTGATCAATCGCTAGGCCCCGTGGGGCAGGAACTCGAACGTCGGCTGCGGGACGGCCTCTCCCCCGCACGGCTGGCCGTCATCAACGACAGCGCACGCCACAGCGGCCATATGGGCGATGACGGATCGGGCGAGAGCCATTTCACGGTGGAGATCGAGGCGGAGTCCTTCGCGGGTCAGTCGCGACTCGCGCGGCAACGGATGGTTAACAGCGCGGTCGGCGACCTGGTGCGCGACGGCACGATCCACGCGCTGGCGATCAAGGCGCGCGCGCCGGGGGAATAGCTCAAGCGAAGCTGAGCTGATCGATCACCTCTGATACATCGGATCGGACTCAGGGACCGCATCGACGATGTGCGAATCAGTTACTGAGTGGGAGCGCGCCGCCATCCACTCTTACCGGGCCGCAAGTCGGTCAGCTCCGCCGCCGTAGTGCCTCGGAGACGAAGGCAGGCCATCAATCACCCCAAGTCAATGCAAAATCAAAAACTTGCGGAGATATTGGGTAGACGCCTTTTTTGGGCATTCACCTTGCATTCTCCACTAATATATGAGTATCATCTTTTAAACCGATAGCATTTCGGAGTTATACTTTTGCAAGTATCACGCATAGTCTAATTTGCTGTTCGATGAATATCGGACATTCAGTCTTGCAGGATGATTTTTGCGACTAGGCATGAATAGGGATTGACATGGTGACAATCGGTGAAGTCGCTCCTGGCGTTGACGATACAATCATCGTCGATCCCGGTTTCATCATCCAGACCATCGACGGCGGTAACGGGGTCGATACGCTGGAGCTGCGAAGCGGAGCATCCCGGTTGTCGTCTTTCATCCTGACCTCAGCAACAATAGAGTCGATCGAAAAGGTCAAGTTTTCTTCGGGCGAGGGCCAGAGCAGCACCGCGCGTATCACGTTCGGGCAGGTCGGGGACGGTATAGCCGCCAACGCCGAGATCATCGGCGGACCAGGGCGCGACATTCTCCAAATATTCAGTGCAGGCCTACCGGACATCACCATGCCGGCGTTCAGCTTCAGCAACTGGAACACACAGGCGACGCCGGCAAACGACCGTGTGCAGCTTTACGCCACCGATAATGGTGCCCACATTCTCCGCGCCCGGGATGACTACGGTGCCATTCAGTCGCTGAATGGTGGTGCCGGGATCGACACGCTGATCGGATCGAACGGCGTCGATTTTCTCAATATGGTCGGTAACGGCGATCTGATGTTTGGCATGGGCGGAAACGATCTGCTCGTCTTTGCCCAGCGGCCAACCACATTTGTCGGCGGTGTGGCCGATGGCGGCGACGGGCATGACCTGTTGTATATCATTGGCGACGTGATGATTGCCGATCTGGCACTGAGCAACATAGAAGGAATCGGGTTCGAGGTCCCGGCGCGCTTGCTTATCAGCGATACGGTTATCGGCAGAGCCCCCATCCTTGAGATCAATGGCGAAGGGGTGCTGGAGATCGACGTCGATAACGGAGTGTTCGACGGTTCCCAATTGACGTTGGCGGGCAGTTCGCAGCCAAGCTGGCTACCGGCCGCAAAGCTCGAACTGGTGATCAGCGGAAGTGATTCAGATGATAATCTGACTGGCTCGTTCTCCGACGACAAGATCAATGGCGGTGCGGGCGATGACATCATCAAGGGCGGTAAGGCCAGCGACCTCCTTTTCGGCGGCGAGGGCGCGGACATCCTGTTCGGCGACGAAGGCGGTGACACGGCCAGCTATGCGACTGCCCATTCTGCTGTGGACGTAAACCTCGCCATCCGACGCGGGACTAGCGGGGAGGCGACCGGCGACAAGTTGCGCTCGGTGGAGAACGTCATAGGCAGCGCGTTCGATGACACGATCGTCGGAGACGACGGGAGCAACCGACTCGAGGGCGGAGAGGGTGACGACGTCCTGATCGGCGGTGCAGGCAAGGACGTTCTTATAGGCGGGGCTGGCAATGACCTGATCGAGGGCGGCACCGGTCGCGACGAGCTGACGGGTGGCTTAGGCTTGGATGTGTTCGTGTTTACGGCGATGGCCGATCTGAGCAACAGCGCGGCGAAAGCTGATGTCATTACGGATTTCAACGTTGACGAGGACGTCATCGACCTCTCCATGATCGCCATCGTTTCGCCTACGCGGTCGGAAGCTTTCGCATTCATCGGCGATCGCCGCTTTTCCGGAACCGCAGGCGAGGTGCGTTTCTTTGTCTCGGGTCCGGACCTCTTCGTGGCGGGAGATATTGATGGCGACTCCCGGACTGATTTTCTCATCTGTGTAGAAAATCTCTCAAGCGTCGGCGCGGAGGACTTTTTGCTTTAGGACCGCTTCGACGCTGCAAAGGCCAGCGGCCACCGGCGGGCAAGTTCGGGCACTACGCAGCGCGGGCAACTTGGCGTGCTCCGCGGGACCTTCGGCCCGCCCCTTACTGAGCGCTCTGTTCCGACCCCAGATGGGCACAGGCGCGCAGGATGCTATCCTCGGTCGCGATGCGGCGAAGCAGGCGGGTCATGTTCCACATCGTGGCCTCGGCGAAGCCGACCCTGTCGGAGGCGATCCGGTCCGCCGACCAGTGCCCGAAATAGGGCTCCAGATCATAAGCGAGTTCGCGCAGGTCACGGTCGCGCCGTTGCTTGACGGCGGGGCTCCAGTCCAGATCGCGGTGCAGAATCTCCATGTACGGAAAACCGCGTTCGCCCTCGAGATGGGCGTGGAGCGCCGTTTCGATACGGCCGACAAGGGCAAAGGCGGTCTCGGGCGATGCGATCGGCTCGCCGGCCATGGCCAGCAGCCGTTCGGCCAGCGCGACCAGTTCGACATGCTCTTCAATCAGTCTGCTAATGCGACTCGGCATGATTACGGACCCGTTGTTATCTGCCTGTTTTCACTGTGATATCCTTCGAGTCTTAAGGGAATGTTTCACGATCCGGGCGGCGGCGGGCATCAATGCGTCCGGCCGAAATCCGGCTTGGCATCGTCCTGCCCCTGTTCGATGATCGACCGGCGGATGGCACGCGTGCGGCTGAACAGGTCGAACAGCGCGTCGCCGTCGCCCCAGCGGATCGCCCTCTGGAGCGCGGTCAGATCCTCGCTGAATCGCTGCAGCATCTCGAGCACCGCGTCCTTGTTGGCGAGGAACACGTCGCGCCACATCGTCGGATCGGATGCCGCGATGCGGGTAAAGTCGCGAAAGCCGCCGGCGGAGAATTTGATGACCTCGCTCTGGGTCACGCCCTCCAGGTCGCTGGCGGTCCCGACGATGGTATAGGCGATGAGGTGCGGCAGATGGCTGGTGACGGCCAGCACCAGGTCGTGATGCGCCGGGTCCATCGTCTCGACCATCGCGCCCAGCCGCGTCCAGAATTCGGTGAGCCGTGCCACCGCCGTCTCGTCGGCGTGGGGGGGCGGCGTCACGATGCACCAGCGCCCCTGGAACAGGGTCGCAAAGCCCGCTTCGGGCCCGCTGTTCTCCGTCCCGGCGACGGGATGCGCGGGGATGATGATGTGCCCCGGCAGTGCCTCGGCCAGTTCCGCCGCGACGCTCGCCTTGCACGATCCCACGTCGCTGACGATGCAGTCGGCGGGCAGGTCTGCGGCGATGGCGCGCGCCGCGTCACCCATGGCACGCACCGGCACGCACAGGATGACGAGGTCGGCGTCGATCACCGCCGCGCCGGGCGTGTCGGTGACGTCGTCGCACAGGTCGATGGCGCGCGCTGTCGCCCTGACCTCCGGGCTGGCATCATGCCCCGTGACCCGCACGGTCGGCATCTGCGCGCGCACGGCGCGGGCAATGGACGAGCCGATGAGGCCCAGTCCGATGATCGTCACGCGCGAGAAGGGCAGCATCGCGCTCAGCCCTGCCCGGTCACCAGCGCGCGCAGATGCGCGGCGATGTCGCGCATATGCGCCTCGGTGCCGATGGTGATCCGAAGGCCGTGGGGCAGCCCCTGATTGGGCAGCCAGCGCGTCGCGTATCCCGCGCCCATCAGCCGCTGATAGGCCTGTTCCGCCGTTGCCGCGCCCCCGAACAGCACCAGCACGAAATTGGCGCCGCTCGGCACGACGCTGACCCCGTGATTGCCCAGCGCCTCCATCTCGGCGACGAACCAGGCGCGCCATTCGAGATTGTGCGCGCGGCTCGCCTCGACGAACGCCTGGTCGCCCATCGCCGCGATCGCCGCCGCCTGCGCGGAGGTCGTCAGGTTGAAGGGCGCGCGGATGCGATGCAGCGCCTCGATCACCGGCGCCGCGGCATATCCCCAGCCGATCCGCTCCGCCGCCAGACCGTAGATCTTGGAGAAGGTGCGCGTGATGAGGACGTTCGGCCGCTCCGCCGCGAGCCGCAGCCCGTTGTCGTCCTCTGTCTCGTCCAGATATTCGGCATAGGCCTGGTCGAGCACGAACAGGATGTCGGGGCGAAGCCCGTCGACCAGCCGCGCGATCTCCGCTCGGGGCGTGAAGGTGCCGGTGGGATTGTTCGGATTGGCCAGAAAGACGACGCGCGTCCGGTCGGTCACCGCCGCCAGGATCGCATCGACGTCGGTGCCATAATCGCGGTCGGCGACGACGACGGGCGTCGCGCCCACACGGCGCGCGGCGATGTCATAGACCGAGAAGCCGTAGCGGACGTAGATCACTTCGTCCCCCGGCCCGGCATAGGCGCTCGCGGCGAGGTGGAGCAGCTCGTCCGACCCGGTGCCGTAGATGATCCGGGCAGGGTCGAGCCCGTGCACCGCCCCGATCGCCTCGCGCAACGCCGCCGCGCCGGGATCGGGATAGGTGGCGAGGTCGGCCAGCGCGGCGAGCGCCGCCTCGCGCACCGCCGGGCTGGTGCCGCGCGGATTCTCGTTGGCCGACAGCTTGACGAGCGGGCGGCCGTCGGCGGCCTTGGCCTTGCCGGGCACATAGGGGGCGATGCCCATGATCCAGGGCTTCGGAACGGGTGTGGCGGTCGGGTCGGTCGAAGTCATGCCCGGCCCCTTAGCCGCTTTTGATGCGCAGGGGAAACATCCCCCTGCTCGCGGGTTTTACCGGCAGAGCAGCAGCAATCCCCAGGAGACGATCATGAATGTCGAGAAAGTCGAGGGCGACATGCAGGACGGTGTCCAGACCGACATGCGCAACAAGATGTCCGGCGAGATTCAGGGCGAAGGCAATTACGATGCCGCGCGCGAATATGACGAGGGCGCGACCGAACATGCGCGCGACCAGCAGCAGGTGACCGAAGAGGCCGATGCCGCGCGCGACGCGCTCGACGGCGACGAAGCCGCCGAGCTGGAACGCGCCGAAGCGGAGGGCCGGTCCCGCGCCCGCGACTGACCGTCACTCCCCCTTCCGCCGCGCGGCCACCGGCCGGGCGCAATCGAAAGTCCCCGCATGAACAATATGACCAGCCCCAGGCTTCCCAAGGCGAACCCTGATTCCGAGACGCCGGACCATGGCCACAAGCGCGGCCAGGAGCGCCCCTTGACTCAGGAGGAGCAGCTCGACGTCGGCGTCGAGGACTCGATGATCGCATCGGACCCGCCCGCCAGTGTCGCCCCGGGCGACGACGGCGAGCCGCACCCCTCGTCGGGCTTCGACGCGGCGGAAGAGAAGCGCCGCGCAACCAGCGACCCCGACAATGAATAAAGATGTTGCAGTGCACAAAGAGTTCGGCATGATGGTGCCGGGCCGCGATTAACCGTGCGCTAAGCATTGGGGGCGCATCATCCGGTTGTCAGGGGCCAAGAGATGGAGGCTGTCGATGGCAATCGGTGCTAGACCCACGGACGGTGCAGTCGCACTTGCGGAGATGCGGGAATTCGCATCCTTCCCGGCGGGCACCCAGCGATATATCCGCCGCTCGCTCGACATCGCGCTCCAACGCCGCGATCCGATGCTGACCTGGGGTCGCGACGTGATCGAGGAAGCGAGCATCCGCGCGCAGGCCCGCATCTACGCCCGCCTCGTCGATATCCGCTCGCGCGTCCCCGACGACAGCGGGCTGGAGCAGGTGGAGCCGTTCATGGCGCCGCTGGTCGCCATGTCCGCCTTCGACCTGGGTCAGGACCGGCTGAACAGCTTCTCGGCCTATCGCTTCCTCTATGAACGGCTGATCGGCGCGGGAAGCCGTCCTTGGCTGCCCAGCGCCTTCTGCGCCGCCGCCAGCCTGCCGCACCTCCACCCCAACAAAAGGCGCGAGCTGCTCCAGTCGATCAGCGAGGCTGCAGCCACCGCGCCGGGCTGGTCGAACCGCGAGCCGAGCTTCTATCCCGAATGGGTCGACAAGATCGACACGAGCAAGGCGGCGAACTGACGATCGCGCGGGCTCCGCTCAAAGGCGCACCGCCCTCTCATCCTAACGCGCACCTCTTTTCCGTCACCCCCGCGAAAGCGGGGGTCCATCTCCCGCCCCATCATGCCTGATGCGCCGTCGCACCATGGATCCCCGCCTTCGCGGGGATGACGAACCGGGTTTCCCACGACGCCGGAAGCCTCGGTTTCACCGGCCTCAAGGGAGCTTCTCCCAAATCCATTGACGCCGCCCCTCTCCCACGGTCATTGCACGCGCATGACCGACACGCCGCCGCTTCGCCTGTTCAACAGCCTGACCCGCCGGGTCGAGGATTTCGCGCCCGCCCAGCCGGGCCACGCGCGCGTCTATTCCTGCGGGCCGACGGTCTATAACTACGCGCATCTCGGCAATCTGCGCGCCTATGTCTTCACCGACACGCTGCGCCGGGCGCTGCTTTGGACCGGCCTGTCGGTCACGCACATCATCAACATCACCGATGTCGGCCATCTGACGAGCGACGCCGACGCGGGCGACGACAAGATGGAGGCCGCCGCGCGCGCGCAGGCGAAATCCATCTGGGACATCGCCGCCCATTATACCGAGGCGTTCAAGAGCAATATCCGCGACCTCAACATCATCGAACCGACCGAATGGACGGTGGCGACCCAGTTCGTGCCGCAGATGATCGCCTTTGCCGAAAAGATCGCGGCCACGCACTGCTACGAGCTCGACACCGGCCTCTATTTCGATTCGACCAGCGTTCCCGACTACGGCGCGCTGGCGGGCGGACGCGACGATGCCGCACCAGAAAGATCGGAAGTGGCGCGGATCGACCCGGTCGCGGGCAAGCGCCACCCCGCAGACTTCGCGATCTGGCGCAAGTCTCCGCCCGGGGAACAGCGGCAGATGGAATGGGACTCGCCCTGGGGCAAGGGCGCGCCCGGCTGGCATCTCGAATGCTCGGTGATGAGCATGGACCGGCTGGGGCAGCCGTTCGACATCCACACCGGCGGCATCGATCATCGCGAAATCCATCATCCCAACGAGATCGCGCAGAACCAGGCCTTTTCGGGCTGTGCGCACAGCGGTGCCAACTGGTGGATGCACAACAACTTCCTGGTCGACCGGTCGGGCAAGATGTCGAAGTCGAAGGGCGGCTTCACGACGCTCTTCTCGCTGATCGACGCGGGCGTGCATCCGCTGGCCTATCGGCTGCTGTGCCTGTCGGCGCACTACCGGTCCGAGCTGGAATTTTCGGGCGAGATCGTCGCGACCGCGCTGACCCGGCTCAAGCGGCTGGTGATGGCGGTGGAGGGCGTTCGCGCGGCGGCGGAGGGGCAGGGCGGATCGCTCGACGCGCTGCACCCCAGGCTGAAGGCTGAGCTTGACGGCTTCGACGCCGCGCTTCGCGACGATCTCAACACGGTCAAGGCGCTCACCCATCTGGAAGCGGTCGCGGCGATGAAGAAGGTGCCCGCGCCCGACAAGCTGGCGCTGATCGTCAGGATGGACGAGGCGCTGGGGCTTCGCCTCGACAGCATCACCCGCGCCGACCTGCGCATCCGGCCGAAGGATGCGGCGATCACCGAGGCGGAGATCGACGCCGCGCTCGACGAACGGCAGGCGGTGCGCGCCGCAAAGGACTTCGCCGCGTCAGACCGCATCCGCGACGCCCTCATCGCGCGCGGGGTCGAGGTTATGGACGGCGACCCGCTGCGGTGGGAATGGCGGATCGCTCTGGGATAGTCTGGTTCGCGCAGAGGCGCAGAGGACGCAGAGATTTCTGGTTCACGCGGAGACGCGGAGACGCGGAGGAACAGCACGACGCCGCAGGCGTCTTTCATCGCACAAAGCTGGTCGTGCGGTGCGGTGCGATGCTGTCGATTGAAAGCGGCTTCGCCGCCAGGCACGTCCCGTCCGCGTCTCCGCGCGAAAAATCTCTTTGTTCTTCTCTGCGCCTCTGCGCGAACCCGGAACCCCTAGACCTTGATCGTTTCAGGCTGAATCAGCCTGAAACGTGAATCAAGGTCTCAACCATTTGAATAGAGCCTGATTCACGATTTCGGCGGAAGCGCAAAGCGCTTCCACCTCAACCGATCAGGCTCTAAGCCTCGTCCGGCGCGAACCCCGGATCGAGCGCCTGGCAGTGCCGCCTCGCCGCGCGGCGGGCGAAGCGCAGCGTTTCCGCCTTGCGCCGTGCGGCAGACAAAGGCTCGGTAGGAGCCGGACGCACGATCTCCGCATCATAGGCGTCGGCGACGATCAGGCCGGTGCGGCCGGGCCACAGCGCCTCGCCCTCGAACAGCGACAGGTCGAATCCCGCCGGCACCGCCCAATAATAGCGGTCGCAATAGTCGAAATATTCGGGCCACTTGCCATCGCCGAGCAGATCGGCACGGCTGCACTTGATCTCGACCGCGATCAGTTGCCCGCGCGCGTCGATCGCCATGATGTCGAGCCGCCGACCGCTGGGCAGCGGAATCTCGGGCAACCCGAAGATGTCATGGCGGCAGAACAGGCGCAGGACACCCCGGCACACGTCGGATGCCTGAACGGGGGACATGTCGGGGGCAGGACCGGCCATGCCCCCGACTAGAACATTTCACGAACAGTGTGAAGCCTGATCAGCGCCACATCAGCGATAGAAGACGTGGTTGTCGACCTGCGCAATCTGGGTCTTGGCCCAGCGGGGCGAGACATGGCTGGCGTGGAAGAACAGCGCGCCCTGTGCCGGGCTTTCCCAGGCGCGGTCGATGGCGATCCGCGCGACGGCGAGCGAGTCGCGCCACATGCGATGGCCTTCGTTCACCTGCGGCATCGCGCCACCGCGGACAAAGCTGAACTGGCCGCGCTGGGTCACAACGCCGCAAAGCGAGGCGGGGAAGCGGCCAGACCCGGCACGCGACACAATCACGTCGCCGACTGCGAGCTTGCCACGAAGCGATTCGCCGCGTGCTTCATAGAAGATGGCGGTGGCAAGACAGCGCGTTTCCGCATCGACCGGGGCATCGGACGCCGAATAGCGATCGACCATCGCGGCAAGGCTGGTTGCGGGCTGCTCAATTTCGGGTGTGTGCGCCTCGGGCGCGACAGGCGCGGCGTCGATTGTGCCGCTGGAGGGCCCGGCGAGGGCCTGGGAAGGGAGCACGGCTTCGGAGCCGAGGCTCAGGCTGGCATCGCGGTCTTCGTCCAGGACCGCTTCGATGATCGGCAGCGGGTTGGCCTTGGCCGCGCCTGCGACGATCGGGTCCGGAACCAGCATCATTGCGGCTGCGGACAGGCATGTGACCGCTGACACAGCGGCCGGAACACGAAAATGCATTGTATCTCTAAACTGGGCGGTGGGTCGGTCTGACGCGCTTATGGCCGTTTGCCGGTCTCGTGCTTGCGCGTCGATCGCCCCCCGTCTGCGTGTTGGCCGTCCCGCCCCCATTGGCGACCCCGGCCACGTGCGCTTGGGTTGGGCGCCGTTGCCCGGTAAGCCCCTAAGGAGTCAATAAAGCGAGAACGTTTCAGCGGCGAACCGTTTCGCCTCTGCGATATCGAGTTCAATAATCCACAGATCGGGATCGCGCGCGCCGCGTCGCTCGCGATAGGCGGCGAGCGCCTCCTCGCCCTCGT
Source organism: uncultured Sphingobium sp. (assembly GCA_964544675.1). Taxonomy (GTDB): domain Bacteria; phylum Pseudomonadota; class Alphaproteobacteria; order Sphingomonadales; family Sphingomonadaceae; genus Sphingobium. Next base: position 7,921 of record CAZJCT010000046.1, on the reverse strand, counting down.
GCCCGTCCTCACCCGGCACCGGACCGACGAATTCGAGCCGCGCTTTTCCGTCGAGGTCGAACATCCGCTCGGCAAAGCCCGCGAACCGCCCGCGCTCGAGAAACTGCAGCAGGATCGCCCCGCCCATCGCTTCGCCGCGCCGCAGAACCGCGGCGAATCCGCCCGCCGCCTGCGCCTTGCGGATCAGCGCGTCAACCATGAGGTGCGAGGGAAGGCGGGACGGGTCCAAGAGTTCAGCCGGCCGCGTCGCCGACATAGCCGGGCAGGCTCGCCAGCGCGAAACGCGACCGCATGAAGGTACCGGTGCCGCGCGCGACCTCCTCGCCGTCCGAGTCGATCAACCGCGCTTCGGCGACATAGACGCGCCGTCGGCCGCTCAGCCAGCGACCCTCGGCACGGATCGGCCCCTGGCCCACGGGCCGGGTCAGCAGCATGTTGAACGCGGTGGTCAGCAGGAAACGGTCGCTGACCAGGCTGTTGGCGGCATAAAAGGCCGCGTCGTCGAGCATCTTGAAATAGATGGTGCCGTGCGCCGCGCCGGCAGCGTGGAAATGTTCGCCATCGACATCGAAGGCGATCTCGCTTGTGCCGGCTTCGACGATCCGCAGGCGCGAGGGAAAGAACCGGTTGATGGGCGCCGAGGCGTAAAGCCGCTCCAGCGCACGGAAATGGGCGGCTTCACCGCTCTCGGCGCTGCTTGCCACCGGTAGCCCGGCCCCGGATTCGCCGTCAGGCGGCGTCACGCGCGTCGGCACCGCTGAGCAACAGGTGCAGCGCATCGTCCGACGTCGCGCCGCGCAATTGCCGGACCGCGACGTCGTTGCGCAGCAGGCGCGACACGCGCGCCAGCATCTTGAGATGCTCCGCGCCGCTGTCGGCGGGCGACAGCAGCATGAAGACGACATCCACCGGCATCGAATCGACCGCGTCGAAGGCGATCGGCTCGCGGAGCAGAAGCACCGCGCCGCACAGCCGGTCGAGCCGGTCGAGCTTGGCATGCGGAATCGCGATTCCCCCGCCGAATCCGGTCGAGCCGAGGCGCTCGCGCTCGGTCAGCCGCTCGAACACCTCCGCCTCCGACAGACCATAGGCGTCGGCCGCGATCGTCGAAAGGATCTGGAACAACTGCTTCTTGTTGGCTGCCGGAACCTTGACTCGGGCCGCGCCGCCCGAAACCACTGCGCTGAAATTATCCATTGTCTGCTCTTCTCAGGCGCTTGCGGCGTGCGGATCAACCTGGACTGATTGGCCTTGGGTCACGTTTCAGGCCGATTCAGCCTGAACGATCAAGGTCTGCGCAAACCGGCCGCCCCTTGTCGAAAGGGCGCGCATAAATCCGTTGTCGCGCCGGGTCAACCGTGCACCCCGCCCCCTCCATCACCGGTCTTATGCAGCGCAAGTGAGAATATCCGGTTATCGGCGCGCGACGGGACGAGAAGCCCCCCGCGCGCCGCCGATGCGTGCTCAGTGCGGCTCGACCCAGCCGATGGTGCCGTCGTTGCGGCGATAGACCATGTTGTACGCCGACGTGCCGCTGTTGAGGAACAGCAGCGCATTGGTGTTGCGCAGGTCGAGCATCATCACCGCGTCGGACACGCTCGCTTCGGGAATGTCGGTCCGCGTCTCGGCGACGATCACGGGCGCGTCGCTGTCCTCGACCTCGTCCTCTTCCTCGCGCTCCTCGACCTGGAAGACACGATAGGCGGCATTGTCGACGACCATCGGCCGGTCACGCTCCGCCTCGGCGGCGAGCGACAGGGCATGCCTGTCCTTCAGCCGCCGCTTGTAGCGTCGTAACTGCTTGTCGATCCGTTCCGCCGCCTGTTCGAAGGCGAGATGCGCGTCCTGCGCCGATCCTTCGCCCTTGAGCACGATCCCGGCCATCACATGGCAGATGATGTTGCACGCAAAGGCCCCGTGCGGCGCCTGGCCAAAGGTGACGGACGCCGACAGCGCGCGCGAGAAATATTTCTCAGCCATGGCGCCCAGGCGGTCCGACACATGAGTCTGAAGGGCACCGCCCGTCTCGATCTGATGGCCCGAAACGCGAATTTCCATGTGCTGTCTCCTTGCTTTATCCTGCGAGCGCCGGGGAGCGGGCGCCCGCATCCTTCACATCCCAGAGCGGGTCGCTCAGGGTTGCAACAAAGGCCGCATGCCGCACGAGTTCCGCGTGGCTGGGCGCAAAATGGCGAAAAGGCCGCTCGACGCGGCGCTCGACGGGCCGGTCGGTCAGCGATGCGGACGTGGTCGCGGCCACCGCCTCGCCCAGCACCAGCCCGATCTGCCGCCCACCGGTCAGCTCGACATAGAGCTGCGCCAGCAGTTCGGCGTCGAGCAGAGCCCCGTGCTTGATCCGGTGCGACCGGTCGATTCCATAACGGGTGCACAGTGCGTCGAGGCTGTGCTTCGCGCCCGGATGCTTTGTGCGCGCGATCGCGACGGTATCGACCATGCGGTGAAGGCCGATCTCCGCCTTGCGGCACAGACCCAGCTCGGCATTGAGGAAGCCGAAGTCGAAGCGGGCATTGTGCGCCACCAGCATCGAGTCGCCCAGAAACGCGAGCAATTCCTCGCAGCCGTCCTTGAACAGCGGCTTGTCCGACAGGAAACGCTCGGACAGGCCGTGCACCGCCTCGGCCTCCGCCGGCATCGACCGCTGCGGATTGTAATAGGCGTGAAAGGTGCGGCCGGTGGGGACACGATTGATGAGCTCGATGCAGCCGATCTCGACCATGCGATCCCCTTTGAGCGGGTCGAGGCCGGTGGTTTCCGTGTCGAAGATGATCTCGCGCATTGAGTCTCCGCCAGACCTCTCAGCTAGCCCGGCCGGCCATTATCCGCCTGCACGCGCGCGAAGGCAAGCGACCAGCGACCTGACCGCGACGAAAGTCTGCCATTTCGGGCGCGCGGTCTCGATCACGTGCTGCGCGCGCCGCCGCTTGATGGGGTCGGGCACCTGCCGCGCCAGGATCGCCCGGAATTTCGCTTCGGCCATGTTCGCCCTGCGCAGCACCCGGCGGCGCTGGATCGCGAAGGGCGCGCTGACGACGACGATCTCATCCATCGTCCGGTCGCCACCGGTCTCGAACAGCAGCGGGATGTCGAGCACCACCAGCGGACGCGAGCGATGGCGGCGCAGGAAGGCGGCACGCATCGCCCCCACCGCCGGGTGGACGATCGCCTCCAGCGCCCTGAGCGCCGCCGTGTCGCCCAGCACCTTGCGGCCGAGCGCAACGCGGTCGACGCCCTTCGGTCCCGTGGTGCCGGGAAAGCGTGCCTCGATCGCGGGCAGCAATGCGCCGCCCGGTCCTTGCAGCACATGGACCGCGGCGTCGGCGTCGAACACCGGCACATGAAGCTGGCGGAACATCGTCGCGACCGCCGACTTGCCCATGCCGATCGAACCGGTCAGCCCGATGATCCTCATTGCGTCAGCAGCGCCCGCAAGTCCTCGTCCGCCTCGCGCGGCGGCTCGCGCCCGAAAAACAGCTCGAATGCCAGCGCGGCCTGGCCGATCAGCATCTCCAGCCCGTCGACGGTATCGAGGCCGCGTTCGTGCGCCGCCGCCAGCAGGTCGGTTTCCAGCGGCGCGTAGACGATGTCATAGACGACCGCATCCTCGGGCAAGGGCGACAGGTCGATGTCGAGCGGCGGCTGCCCCGCCATGCCGAGCGCGCTGGTGTTGACGACGAGCGCAGCGGGGGGCAGCGGCGCGCCGAGCGGCTTGACCTCGCCCTTGAGCCCGAAGCGCGCGAGCAGGGCGGCGGCCTTCAACGGGGTGCGGTTGTAGAGCGTGACGGGTCCGGCACCCATCTGCGCCAGCGCGAACAGCACCGCGCGCGCCGCTCCCCCGGCACCGATCACCGCGACCGGCCTGTCCTTGATCTCCAGCCCGGCTATGGGCGCGGCAAAGCCGGCGGCATCGGTGTTGGTGCCGATCAGCGAACCGTCGGGCTGGCGAAGGATCGTGTTCATCGCGCCGATGCTGTCGCGAACGCCGCCCGGATCGTCGACCAGGTCCATGACCGCGATCTTGTGCGGGATGGTCACGTTGCAGCCCCGCCAGTCGGGGTTGGCGCGCGCTTGGGCGATATAGTCGCCAAGCGCGTCAGGGGTCACATGCGCGCGGCGATAGTCGGCGTCGAGACCGAGCCGGTCGATCCAGAAGCCATGGATCAGCGGCGACCTGCTGTGCGCAATGGGGTCGCCGATCACTTCGGCAAAGGGCGTGCTCATAGCGGCAGAACGCCGCGCGCGCGGAGAAAGTCAAGCAAGGCGAGCAATGGCAGGCCCTGCACCGCAAAGAGGCTGCCGCCGATCCGCGAGAACAGCTGCACCCCCGGCCCTTCGACCCGGTAGCAGCCGACGCACCAGCGGCACTGGTCCCAGTCAGCGTCCAGATAGGCCTGGATGAAGGCATCGGACAGCGGACGGACGTCCATCGCGACACTTTCCACCTGGCGCCAGATCGCCCGGCCGTTCTCAGCGATCACCGCCGCGCTGTGGAGATGATGGCGGCGGCCCGAAAGCCGGGCGAGGATCGCTGCGGCTTCCTCACGGCTCTCCGCCTTGCTCAGAATTGTGCCGTCGTCGCATTCGAGCGTCTGGTCAGCGCCCAGCACCAGCGCACCGCCGCGCCAGCGGGCCGACGGCTTGACCGCCTTCAGCTCGGCCAGCGCGTCGGCAAGATCGCGCGCGCCCAGACCCTCGCCAACCAGCGCCTCCTTCGCCGTCTCCTCGTCAACGCCTGCGGCGACCGGCTCGAACGGTACACCCGCGTCGGTCAGCATGCGGCGGCGGCTCGCGCTTTGCGATGCCAGCAGCAGCGGCGGGGCAGGATCGGGGCTCATGTCGGCACTCATGTCCGCACAGCGTCCTTTTGCCCCGCCAGCACATGATCCTGATAGAGGCTGATGATCGCCGCGGCGGTCTCCTCAATCGACCGGCGGGTGACGTCGACCACCGGCCACCCATGATCGCCGAACATGCGGCGGGCGAACAGCACTTCGGACTGTACCTTGTCGGGATCGACATAGGCTGTGCTCGGCTGCTGGTTGAGCGAGAGCAGCCGGTTGCGGCGGACCTGCACCAGCCGGTCGGCGCTGGTGGTCAGGCCGACGACCATCGGATGCTTCAGCCGGAACAGGCTTTCGGGCGGCGGCGATTCGGGCACCAGCGGGATGTTGGCGGTCTTGTACCCGCGATTGGCGAGATAGATGCTGGTCGGCGTCTTCGACGTGCGCGACACGCCCGCCAGAACGATGTCGGCTTCCTCCCAATTTTCCCAGCCATTGCCGTCGTCATGCGCGATTGTGAACTGGATGGCGTCGATGCGCGCGAAATAGGCCTCATCGAGGATATGCTTGCGCCCCGGCCGATTGGTCGTCTCCTGCCCCAATATGTTGGACAGTGCGTCGGTCACGGAGTCGAGCGGCGCCAGATAGGGCATGCCGATCGCCCGGCAGAATTTCTCCAGCTTCTTGCGAAGCGCGGGATTGGCGAGGGTGAAGAGCACGAGGCCGGGGTTGCGGCCCAGCTCCTCGATAATCCGGTCGAGATGCTGGTCGGACCGCACCATCGGCCAGAAATGCCGCACCGGCTCGACCTTCTCGAACTGCGCGATCGCGGCACGCGCGACATTTTCCAGCGTCTCGCCGGTCGAGTCGGACAGGAGATGGAGGTGGAGCCGCGTCACGGCGCCCTGTTTGTGGATATGCTGGGGATAATGCAAGGGAGTGTTGGCGGGACGGAATTGGGGGCTGAATCCATGCGCCGTCGCTGCCGTCGTCCGGGGACAATCGTGCACCGGGGATGAATCGGACCGGCATTTCTCCACAGCCGGGGATAGCGAACGGGACTCGCGCCCGCCGGGCCGACGGTGGCGGAGTCAAGCTGTGGATGATCCGGGGACAAGCCGACAATTCCACTTATCCACCGGCCAACAGACAACAGCATCTTTCATTAACTCTTTTTTTAGGGATTGATCGCCGGACCTGTTTGACCGCACGGTCCCCCTCATGAACGCCACGATGAACGCACCTGTCACGCTGCCCAAGCCGCCCCTGCTTGCCGTCCTGAAGGGCGCGAAGCCCGCCGTCCCTCCCATCTGGCTGATGCGGCAGGCAGGCCGCTATTTGCCCGAATATCGCGCCTTGCGGGAGCAGAAGGGGGGTTTTCTCGAGCTGTGCTACGATGCGGACGCCGCGGCCGAGATCACGCTCCAGCCGATCCGCCGCTTCGGCTTCGATGGCGCGATCCTGTTTTCCGATATCCTGATCGTGCCGCACGCCATGGGCCAGAATTTGTGGTTCGAGGCCGGCGAAGGCCCGCGCCTCGCGCCACCGTTGCTCGAGGCCGATCTGGTGGATTTCGTTCCCGACAGCCGCCGCCTCACCGCGATCTGGGAGACGGTTGCCAAGGTGAGGGCGGCATTGCCCCCCGGCGTCACCTTTCTCGGATTCGCGGGCAGTCCGTGGACCGTTGCGACCTACATGGTGGCCGGACAGGGCAGCAAGGATCAGGGCCTCGCCCGCCGCATGGCCTATCAGGACGAGGGGCGCTTTGCCGCGATTATCGACGCCATCGTCGAGACGAGCGTCGCCTATCTCGACGGGCAGGTGCGCGCTGGTGTCGATGCCGTGCAATTGTTCGACAGCTGGGCAGGCAGCCTCAGCCCCGCGCAGTTCGAACGCTGGGTGATCGCGCCCAATGCCGAGATCGTCCGGCGGCTGAAAGCGCTTCACCCCGACCTGCCTGTCATCGGCTTTCCCAAGGGATCGGGTGCCAAGCTGCCCGATTATGTCGCGGGAACGGGCGTCGATGCGGTCGGGCTCGACGAGACGATCGACCCGCTGTGGGCGGCACGCGCGTTGCCGACCGGACTGCCGGTGCAGGGCAATCTCGACCCGCTGGCGCTGGTCGCCGGCGGCGCTGCGCTCGACAGGGCGGTCGACCGGATCCTTGAGGCCTTCGCCGACCGTCCCCACATCCTCAACCTGGGCCACGGCATCCTTCAGGACACGCCGATCGCGCATGTCGAGCAGCTGCTGGCCCGGGTACGCGGCACGACGACAGAAGGAGCCTGACGATGGCGGGATATCTGGGCACGGCCTATCCCTGGGTGGTGGCGGCGCATGTCATCTTCGTCATCTTCCTGATGGCCGCCCTGTTCATGGTGCCGCGCTTCTTCGTCTATCACAGCCAGGCTCCCGTCGGTTCGGCCGAGGACAAGGCGTGGATCGAGCGTGAGGACCGGTTGCGGCGGATCATCATGAACCCGTCGCTCGTCATCACCTGGGTGCTGGGGCTGATGCTGGCGATCAATATCGATGCGTTCAGCCAGGGCTGGTTTCACTTCAAGCTGCTGATGGTGCTGATCCTCTCGGGCTATCACGGCTGGGCGGTGGGCTATGCCAGGAAACTGGCGCGAGGGGAGCGTCCATTGTCGGAGAAGGCACTGCGGCTTCTCAACGAGGTGCCTGGGGTGCTTGCCGCGCTGATCGTGATCGCGGTCGTGGTCTATGGCGTGAGGTTCGGCGGAGGCTGAGAGGTCTGTCACGCCCCTGAGGCTCACGCCGAACGGCACCCTATTCCCCCGATTGACAGCGATTCCGGCGAGGCGTAGAGAGGCAGGGTCTATTGCTGGCCAGCGTCCGCTGTCGCCATGCCCGGCTCGCCCGGTTTCTCCTCGCAAGACACATATCCCACTCTCCGCCGGAAATCCGTCTCATGCATCTGAAAGAACTCAAGAAAACGCCGCCCGCAGACCTCGTCTCACTGGCTGAGGAACTGGGCGTCGAAGGCGCGTCGACGCTGCGCAAGCAGGATCTGATGTTCGCGATCCTCAAGGTCGAGGCGGAGAACGGCAAGGAGATCATCGGCGAGGGCACGATCGAGGTGCTGCCCGACGGCTTCGGCT
>CAZJCT010000045.1:0-19479 GCA_964544675.1 uncultured Sphingobium sp. | reverse complement strand
CTCGGTGCAGGAGAAGACGAACTTGCCCGAGACGATATCGACCTGACCACCGCCAAAGCTGGTGGCGTAGATGCCATCCTTGACGCGGGACAGCAGTTCCCCGGGATCGTCGCTGCCACCGCGCATGAACGTGTTGGTCATGCGCGGCATGGGGGCATGGGCGTAGCTTTCGCGGCGGCCGTTGCCGGTGGGCGCCACGCCCATCAGCCGCGCGTTCAGCCGGTCCTGCATATAGCCCTTGAGGATGCCGTCCTCGATCAGGATATTCTCCTGAGTCGGCGTGCCTTCGTCGTCGATGCTGAGCGATCCGCGCCGTTCGGCGATGCTGCCGTCGTCGACCACGGTGACGCCGGGTGCCGCGACTCGCTGGCCGATGCGCCCGGTGAAGGCCGACGTGCCCTTGCGGTTGAAGTCGCCTTCCAGCCCATGACCGATTGCCTCGTGAAGCAGCACGCCCGGCCAGCCGGGGCCGAGCAGAACGGTCATTTCGCCGGCGGGGGCGGGGACGGAGCGCAGGTTCACCTCGGCCTGCGCGATCGCTTCGGTAATGGCGCGCTGCCAGGTGGCTTCCTCGAGCAGCGAGTCATAGAGATAGCGCCCGCCGATCCCGAACGTGCCCGTTTCGCGGCGGCCGTTTTCCTCCATGATGACCGACACGTTGAGCCGGACGAGGGGGCGCACGTCCGATGCCACAAACCCGTCGGGGCGGACGATCTCGATCACCGACCAGCTTCCCGCCAGACTCGCGGAGACCTGGACGACGCGCGGGTCGCGGGCGCGGGCGGCGGCGTCGATCCGGGCGCACAGGTCGACCTTGGTCGCGAAGGGGATGAGGTCGAGCGGGTTCGCTTCGGTATAAAGATGCCGGTTGGTCCGCGCCGGCGGGGCTGCGGGGGCCTGGGCGGTGGGATCGAGCAGGCGAAGCGTCTCCGCCGCGCGGCGGATCGAGCCTTCCGAAATGTCGTTGGCATGGGCAAAGCCGGTCATCTCGCCCGAAACGCCGCGAAGGCCGAAGCCCGCGTCGGTCGAATAGTCGGCCGTCTTCAGCCGCCCGTCGTCGAAGCCGAACGCCTCGCTGGCGCGGTACTGAAGATATAGTTCGCCGTCATCGCAACCGCCCAGAGCTTCGGCCGTGAGGCGGCGGGCGCCGTCGGGATCGAGCGCGCCCTCGCGATACAGAAAGCGGCGGACGTCATGGATTTCGGATGCGGGGGCGGTGTCGGTCATCCGTGCGATATAGGAGGTGGTCCCGTCTCGCTCCAGCCCCTGCGCAGATTGTTCGCGCAGAGGCGCAAAGGACGCCGAGGGGCTGTGCAGCAGGTGGCGGTGGCCATCCGCCGAAGGCAGTTATTCTGGTTCACGCGGAGACGCTGAGCCGGGGATTGTCCGTCTCTGCGTCCTTTGCGCCTCTGCGCGAACAAACCTGAAAGCAAAGCCTGCGGCGCCAAATGGCCTCCGCGTCTTCGCGTCTCCGCGCGAACCGATCAGCCGTGGTCGGGGCTGGCGCTGGAGGCGATATCGGGCAGCGTTTCCTGAGCGACGCCGTCGGCAGGCCCGCCCATCAGCACGAAGCGGCGGTCGCAATAGCCGCAGTCGACATAGCCATGCTCGTCGATTTCGAGGAACACGCGCGGGTGGCCAAGCGCTGCGGGGATGCCGTCGCCCGATCCGTCACAGGTAACGCGGCGGCTGGATACGCGGAAGGTCTGGGGGGGCGGCGGCATCGTCATGCCCGGCGATTAGCACCGCGCAGGAACAGCGGCAATATCCATGCGGTCGCGTCTTGTGGTCGCGGCGGCCGTGGTCCCGGTGATACGCAAAACAGCGTATCGCATGTCCGTCCGGGCAGCGCCCACTAAGTCCGCACAGGGACAGCGATATCCGCTCGACCGCCGCCTTTGAGGGAAGGCGCGCAGATGGGGACCGGGGCATGACGAACAACGACGCCTTGCCGATGAGCAAGCGCGATCTTCTGGGGCTGATCGGCGTCACCGCCGGCGCGAGCGCGATGTACATGGCGATGTCGGGCCTGGGTCAGGCGCAGGCATCGACCTTCAAGGGACCGATCAAGCTCGAGGGCGGCGCGAAGGGCGCGTCGGTCCTGATCCTGGGCGCGGGTGTCGCCGGAATGACCGCCGCACTGGAACTCAGCCGCGCCGGGTACAAGGTCCAGATCCTCGAATATAACGACCGCGTCGGCGGCCGCGCGTGGACGCTGAAGGGCGGCGACAGCTATACCGAGCTTGGCGGCGCGACGCAGACATGCGGCTTTGCGCCGGGCAACTACATCAATCCCGGCCCGTGGCGCATCCCGTGGCACCACCATGGCCTGATCCACTATTGCCATGAACTGGGGGTTCCGCTCGAACCGTTCATGCAGGTCAACTACAACGCCTACATCCACTCGACGACGGCGTTCGGCGGCAAGCCCCAGCGCTACCGCCATGTCCAGGCCGATTATTACGGCTATGTCGGCGAACTGCTCGCCAAGGCGGTGAAGAAGGACGCGCTGTCCGACGCGGTAACGAAGGAGGACGCCGAAATCCTGCTTGAGTCGCTTCGCGACTGGGGCGCTCTCGACAAGGACTTCCGCTATGTGAAGGGCCGGGCGTCGAGCAACCGGCGCGGCTGGGCCAAGGAACCGGGTGGCGGGCTGACGGCGGAGCCGATCCCGTCCGATCCGATGGACCTGCAGACGCTGCTGCGGTCGGGCGCGTGGAAGTCGATCGCCACCGGCCTGACCTGGGACCATGAGTTTTCGATCTTCCAGCCGGTCGGCGGCATGGAACAGGTCGCCAAGGGGTTCGAGCGCGCGGTCGGCAAGTTCGTGCGCCTCAACTCCAAAGTGACCAAGATCGAGCAGGGGGAGAAGGGCGTCACCGCCACCTATACCGACACCAAAACGGGAAAGACCGCGACCGCGAGCGCCGACTGGTGCATCTGCACCATCCCGCTGCCGATCCTGGCGCAGGTCGACATGAACGTCGGCGAGGCGCTTTCGACGGCGATCCGGGCGATACCCTATACCACCAGCGTCAAGGTGGGGCTGGAGTTCAAGCGCCGCTTCTGGGAGCAGGACGACCAGATCTACGGTGGCATCACCTATACCGACCTGCCCAACCGCCAGATCAGCTATCCCAGCACCAACTACGGTTCGAAGGGGCCGGGCGTCCTGCTGGGCGTCTATACCGGCGGCACCTTCGGCTACGAGATGACCGCACTGTCGCCGCAGGAACGGATCGCCAAGGCGATCGAGTGGGGCGAGCAGATCCACCCGCAATATCGCGCGGAGTTCCTCAACGGCGTCTCGGTCGGGTGGCACCGCGTGCCCTGGGTGCTCGGCTGCTTCGGCCAGTGGAGCGAGACCACGCGCGCCGAGCATTACAGGAATCTGTGCGAATTCGACGGGCGCATCGTCCTGGCGGGCGAGCATGCCTCCTATTACGGCGGGTGGCAGGAAGGCGGCATCACCTCCGCCATCGACGTCATCACCCGTCTTCATCAACGCGTTCAGGCGGGCTGATCCATGCAGAGATTTCGTACCATCACTCTGGGCATCGCCGTGCTGGCGGCTATGGGCGCAGTCGGCGGAGCCACCGCGCAGGACCGTCAGGCGCCGCCCGTCACCACCGGCGACGCCTTCCAGTCAGGCGGGAAGTTCGGCGAGAAGACCGGCGAATCGCTTTACCGCAACGTCTGCGCGGCCTGCCACATGCCCGATGCCGGCGGAGCGGTCGGCGCGGGCTATTATCCGGCGCTCGCGAAGAACGAGCGGCTGGCGGCGAGCGGATACCCGCTCTACGTCGTCATGAACGGCCTCAACGGCATGCCCGCCTTTGGCAGCATGATGTCGGACAGCCAGGTCGCGGACGTGGTCAACTATGTCCGCACCCATTTCGGCAACAGCTATGCCGACGCGGTGACGGCGGAGGATGTGAAGGCGCTGCGAGCGGGGGAGTAGGCCTTCGCTGGCATCCTCCCGCTACGTCACCCCAGCGAAGGCTGGGGTCTCGGGCGGTTTGGCGCCATGCCTCAAGCGATCCCAGCTTTCGCTGGGATGACGCTGATACAGGCTATCCCTCCCCGAACCCCGCGATCACCTCCAGAAACGCCGCGCCATAGGCCTCGCGCTTCCTCGTGCCGACGCCGGTCACCAGCGCGAGGTCGGCCATGGTGCGGGGCTTCATATGCACCATGTCGCGCAAGGTGCTGTCGTGGAAGATGACATAGGGCGGCACCCCGGCTTCCTTCGCAAGGTCGCGGCGGCAGGCGCGCAGCGCCTCGAACAGCGGATCGCCTTCGGGATTGGCGGCGGCCGAGTCGCGTCTCCCTTTGCGCGGACGCGCCGGCGGTTCGACCAGCCGCACCGGCTCCTCGCCGCGAAGGAAGGGGCGCGCGGCGGCCCCCAGCCGCAGCCCGCCATGTTCGGTCGTCTCCAGCGCGTCGCGCACCATCAGCGCGCGCGCGACGGGCTTGATCAGCGCCGCTTCCTCGCCCGCCACGATCCCGAACACCGACAATCGGTCATGGCCGCGCTCGACGATGCGGTCGCTCGATTTGCCGGTCAGCACCGCCTCGACATGGCCGAGGCCGAAGCTCTGCCCGGTGCGATAGACTGCGGACAGCAGCTTTTGCGCCACCGTCGTCGCGTCGATGCTTCGCGGCGGGGTGAGGCAATTGTCGCAATTGCCGCAGGTCGCGGGCGGGTCTTCGCCGAAATGGCGGAGCAGCACCGCGCGGCGGCATCCGGCGGTCTCGACCAGCGCGCCCAAAGCGCCGATCCGCGCACGCTCGCCCGGCTGGCGGCCCGGCTCCACCTCCGCGATCCGGGTCCAGGCGCGCGCGAAATCCTCCGCCCCCCACAGCAATGTCGCGTTGGCGGGGTCGCCGTCGCGGCCCGCGCGGCCGCTTTCCTGATAATAGCTCTCGATCGACTTGGGCAGCCCGGCATGGACGACGAAGCGCACGTCGGGCTTGTCGATGCCCATGCCGAAGGCGACGGTGGCGACCATCACCATCTCCTCGCTGGCGAGGAAAGCCGACTGGTTGGCAGCGCGCACCTCGGCGGGAAGCCCGGCATGATAGGCAAGCACCGGCCGCCCGCCGCGTCCCAGCCCCTCGGCCAGCCGCTCGGTCGCGGCGCGGGTAGTGGCATAGACGATGCCCGGACCCGGCTCGGCGGCCATGATGTCGCCGATCTGCCGCTCCAGCCGGTCGCGCGGTCGCACGGCGTAGCGGATATTGGGCCGGTCGAACCCCGACACGATCAGCCCGTCCTCGGGGATCCCGAGTTGCTGGAGAATGTCGGCGCGCGTGTGCGCGTCGGCGGTCGCGGTCAGCGCAAGGCGCGGCACGTCGGGAAAGGCGTCGAGCAGCGGGCGCAGCAGCCGGTAGTCGGGGCGGAAGTCGTGCCCCCATTCGGACACGCAATGCGCCTCGTCGATCGCGAACAGGCTGATCGCCGCGCGCGACAGCAGCGACCGGAAACCCTCGCCGCTCGCGCGCTCGGGGGCGACGTAGAGCAGGTCGAGATCGCCCGCGACGAGCCTGTCCTGAGTCTCGCGCCAGTCGGCATCGACCGATGTCAGGCTGGCAGCGCGGATGCCGAGCGCACGGGCGGAGCGAAGCTGGTCGTGCATCAGCGCGATGAGCGGCGACACGACGACGCACGGCCCGGGCAGCGCCACGGCCGGAAGCTGATAGCAGAGCGACTTGCCCGCGCCCGTCGGCATGATCGCGAGCGTGTTGTGGCCGGCCAGAACGCGCCCGACGACCTGCTCCTGGACGCCGCGAAAGCCATCGAAACCGAAAATGTCGTGAAGCAGCCGGTGGGGGTCGGGACGCATCGCGGCGCTATAGGCGGGCGGCACGGCGGCGCAAAGGCGAAAGGGTGGTGTGGCGGTTGGTCTCAGCCCGACTCTTGTGTTCCCCCGCGTAGGCGGGGGCCCAGCCTGGAGAAAATGTCATGCGCGGCAGCGCAGTCGGCGCTACGCGCCGAGGCTGGACCCCCGCCTGCGCGGGGGAACGCTTCGCGGAAACCGCAGCAGCGTCTATACGACCTCCATGCGTGTGCGATCCTTGGTCCTGTGGCTGGCCGCAGCCTTCGCAGCGGTGCCTTTGCTGTACGGAGGTCTGGCGCTTCTCGGCGCGGTGATTCCCCGCGCGGTCGCGACATCACCGGGGCGCGAGGTGCTGATCTATGTCAGTAGCAACGGCATCCACGCCGATATCATCATGCCCGCCAAGGGTCCGGACATGGACTGGACCACGCTGGCGCCGCCCGCCGATGTCGCGGACCCGGCGCGCGCGCGCGGCTGGATCGCGGTCGGATGGGGGCAGCGCGACGTTTATCTGAACGTCCCGCGCTGGGCGGACCTGACGCCGGCGATTGCGGCAAAGGCGATGATCGGCGGCGAGTCGCTGCTCCATGTCACGCATATGGGGCCGCCCCGGCTATCGGCGACGGTGCGACCGGTCCGCATCTCGCGCGAAGGCTATCGCCGGATGGTTCGTGCCATGGCGGCGAGCTTCGTCCGCGGCGCCGACGGCCGGCCGGTCGCGATCCCCGGCCGCGGCTATGGCGCGAACGACGCCTTTTACGAAGCACGCGGAACCTACAGCGCGGTTCGGACATGCAATCAGTGGACAGGGGAGCGGCTGGCGGATGCCGGGGTGCGGGTGGGCTATTGGACGCCTTTCCCGCAAAGCCTGATGTGGCGGTTCCGCTGATTCCGTTCGCCCTGAGGAGGCGCTGAAGCCGAATGGCTGAAGCGCCGTCTCGAGGGGCTCCGTCGGATGGGTGCTTCGAGACAGGCCATCGCCGGACCGAGTCCGGCTCTGTCCCTCCTCAGCACGAACGGCAGATTGGCGAGCGCTAGCCCTCGATCAGGTCCAGATAGGCGATCACATCATTGTCGGTGGCGATGAACAGCCCGTCCTGCACCGCTTCCGGCTGTCCGGCGGCGAGCGTCATCGCCTCGGCGAGCGGCGCGTAGCAGAGCGTCGTCGCCGCGCCGCTGTCGGCGTCGAGATGATAGAGCCGCACCGTCACGCCATCGCCGGTCGAGCGCATCAGTCGTCGCGTTCCAGCCGGGCGCCGTCCTGCGCGCGTTCGGCGCGGTCCGCCTCGATCCGCTCGCGCGCCTTCTCGGCCTTGGTGCGGCCGAAGCGGGCGCGGTTCTCGGCGGCCTGCTGATCGTGCGCGGCGCGGGCGCGGGCCTTGCGCGCGGTGCGGAGGTTGATGATCTCGGCCATGGCCCCGCAATAGGACTGAACTCTCCCCCGCCGCAAGCGTTCGGATGCCGAGAGTCTTGCAAGGAGAGTGCACATGATCCGGTCTATCCTTCTCGGCGCGGTCGCGGGCGCGCGGTCGATGACGCCGCTCGCTGCGGTCGCTCTGGCGGCGCGCCGGGGACGGTTGGGCGGGGGCGGGCGCTTGCCCTCGCTGCTCGGCGGCAAGGCGGTGGTCGCAGGGTCTGTCCTCTTCGCGATCGGCGAACTCGCGGGCGACAAGATGAAGTCGGCACCCGACCGAATCATCGCGCCGGGGATCGCCGCGCGGCTCTTCACTGGCGCCATCGCCGGTGCCGCCGTCGCCCCGAAGCGCGAGCGCGTGCTGGCTGGCGCGCTGGGCGCGGCGGCGGCAGTCGCGGCATCCTATGTGACCTTCAACGCCCGCATGCGCGCGCTTCGCCGCTATGGCCAGACCAGGAGCGGGCTGGTCGAGGATGCGCTGGTCGTGGCGAGCGCGGTGCCGCTGGCACGCGCCGCCTGATCTGGCATCGGGGCTGCTTGCCCGATTGACTCGGGCCGGGCGCGCGGGCATTGCATGGGACGTCGCTGGTGCGCTGCACAACGCAGTCGCCGGTGTCGTTGCGGGAGAGCGTCGGGGCCTTTCAGGCGTCCGGCCGCCGAAGGAGCAACCGCCCCGGAATCTCTCAGGCCAAGCGGACCGCAGCGGCATAGACACTCTGGAAAGCGAGCGAGCCCTCGGGGTTCGCTCCACCGAAGGGGTAAGCCGGTGCGAATCGCGCCGGTCAAAGCTCTCAGGTTCCGTGACAGAGGGGGTCGCAGGCCATTCCGCCACCGGTGCGGGGCTGCGTCCGCACCACTGTTGATGGGGAACCGTTTTGACCTCCGATCCCGAAGGCGAGATTGCCGACATCGCGACCGAGCCGTTGCCGCTCGACGCCTGGCACCGCGCGCGCGGTGCGCGCATGGTGGAATTCGCCGGATACTGGATGCCGATCCAGTATGAGGGCATCATTGCCGAGCATCTGTGGACGCGGGCGAGCGCGGGGCTGTTCGATGTCAGCCATATGGGCCAGCTCCGCGTCAGCGGGGACGGTGCGGCGGCGGCGCTGGAGGCCGTGCTGCCCGGCGATATCGCGGGGCTGAAGCCCGGCAGGATACGCTATTCGCTGCTGCTCGACGAAGAGGGCGGCATTCTTGACGACCTGATGGTCACCCATGCGGGCGAGGATTTCTACGTGGTCGTCAACGGCGCGACCAAATGGGACGATATCGGGCATCTGTACGAGAATCTGCCCGAGGAGATTGTCCTCAACCATATGGACGAGCACGCGCTGCTCGCGCTCCAGGGACCGAAGGCGGTCGATGCGCTGGCGCGGATCGTGCCCGGCGTCGATGTGCTGTCGTTCATGCAGGCTGACGGGTTCACGTGGAACGACGTGCCGCTGTGGATCAGCCGGTCGGGCTATACCGGCGAGGACGGCTTTGAAATCTCCGTCCCTGCCGAGCAGGTGGAGGCGCTCGCCGACGCGCTCTGCGCCGAACCGGAGGTCAAGCCGATCGGCCTTGGCGCGCGCGATTCGCTTCGGCTGGAGGCGGGCTTGCCGCTCTATGGCCACGACCTGACTCCCGAGCGGAGCGTGGCGGGCGCGGGGCTGGGCTTTGCGGTGTCGAAGCGGCGTCGGTCGGAGGGCGGCTTCATGGGGGCGGAGCGGGTGCTTCGCGAACTGGCCGATGGCGCGGATGAGCGCTGGGTCGGGCTGGAGATCGAGGGGCGTATGCCGGCGCGCGAGGGGGCGACGGTGCTGGCCGGCGGACGACCGGCGGGCGTCGTGACCTCGGGGGGCTTTTCGCCGACGCTCGAGCGCCCGATCGCGGTCGGCTGGGTCGCCGCGTCGCACGCGGGCGTCGGAACGCCGCTGGAAATCGAAGTCAGGGGGAAGCGTTTGGCCGCACGGGTCGTTGCCCTGCCGTTTGTACCCCATCGTTATGTTCGTAAGGGAGCAAAGGCATGAGCCGCTATTACACGCAGGAACATGAATGGATCGACGTTTCGGGTGACGTCGGCACGGTCGGGATTACCGATTATGCGCAGGGGCAGCTGGGCGACATCGTGTTCGTCGATCTGCCCGAAGAGGGGGCGACGCTTGAAAAGGGCGATGAGGCCGCCGTGGTCGAATCGGTCAAGGCGGCGTCGGACATCTATTCCCCGGTGTCGGGCGAGGTCGTCGAGGTCAACGACGCTCTCACCGCCGACCCCGCTCTGGTCAATTCGGATGCCGAGGAGGAAGGCTGGTTCTTCCGCCTGACGCTGACCGATGCGTCGGAGCTCGACGAGCTGATGGACGAGGCGGCCTACAAGACGTTCGTTGCGGGTCTCGCCGACTGATGAGCGAGGTCAACCGCGCCTCACGCTGGGATGCGAACGACTATGCGCGCAATGCCTCGTTCGTCCCGGCATTGGGCGCGGCCGTCCTCGACCTGCTGGCCGCCGCGCCGGGCGAACGGATCCTCGATCTCGGCTGCGGCGACGGTGTTCTGACCGAACGGATCGTCGCGGCCGGAGTGGAGGTGGTCGGCGTCGACGGATCGGCCGCGATGGTCGACGCGGCGCGGGCGCGCGGGATCGACGCGCGGGTCGTTGACGGGCAGGCAATGGAATTCGACGCCGAATTCGATGCAGTGTTCTCCAACGCGGCGCTTCACTGGATGCTCGATGCTCCCGCCGTCGCGTGCGGCGTGTTCGCGGCGTTGCGCCCTGGCGGACGTTTCGTCGGAGAGATGGGCGGTGCCGGTAATATCCGCCGTTTGCGCGCCGCGATCCGCGCCGAGGCGGAGGCGCGTGGCTATCCCGTGCCCGCCGACGATCCGCAATGGTATCCGACGGTGGAGGAATTCGGGGCGGTCTACGCTGCCACCGGCTTCACCGATATCGACGCGCGGCTGATCGACCGGCCGACGCCCGTTCCCGCAGGCCCGGCTGCCTGGTTCCGCACCTTCCGCGCCGGGTTCCTCGACTCCGCCAAGGTTCCCGAGGCCGAGCAGGAGGCGGTGGCCGCCGCTGCCGCCGCGCGTCTGCCCGCCGACATGACCGGACCCGATGGCGTGTTTGTCGCCGACTATGTCCGCCTCCGCTTCACGATGAGAAAGCCCGCCTGATGCGCTATCTTCCCCTGTCCGATGCCGACCGGGCCGCCATGCTCGACGTGATCGGCGCACCCTCGGTCGAGGCGCTGTTCGCCGACGTTCCGGCCGACGCGCTGCTCGACGGTCCTGTCGAGGGATTGCCCCTCCACGCCAGCGAAATGGCGGTCGAGCGCCACATGGCGCGGCTGGCGGGGCGCAATCTGGCGGCGGGGGCGGCGCCCTTTTTCCTCGGCGCGGGCGCCTATCGCCACCATATCCCGGCGACGGTCGACCATCTGATCCAGCGCGGCGAGTTCCTGACCGCCTATACGCCCTATCAGCCGGAAATCGCGCAGGGCACGCTGCAGGTGCTGTTCGAGTTTCAGACTCAGGTCGCGCGGCTCTATGGCTGCGACGTCGCCAATGCCTCGATGTACGATGGCTCGACCGCCTGTTGGGAAGCCATCGTGATGGCGCGCCGCGTGACGAAGCGTGGCAAGGCGCTGCTGTCGAGCGGGCTGCATCCGCATTATGTCTCCGTTGCGCAGACAATGGCGAAGTTCACCGGCGACACCCTCATCCATGCCGCGCCCCGGCTGGAGGCCGCGACCGATCTGGCGGAGCTGATCGCCGCGATCGACCGCGAGACGAGCTGCGTCGTCGTGCAATATCCCGATATTCTCGGCCGCATTGGCGATCTGTCGGCGCTCGCCGACGCGGTGCATGCGGCGGGCGCGCTGCTGGTCGCGGTGGTGACCGAGCCGCTGGCGCTGGGCGCGATCCGCTCGCCCGGAGAGATGGGCGCGGACATCGTGGTGGGCGAGGGGCAGTCGCTGGGCGTCGGGCTCCAGTTCGGCGGGCCGTATCTCGGCCTGTTCGCCTGCCGCGAGAAGCTGGTCCGCCAGATGCCGGGGCGGCTGTGCGGCGAGACCGTCGATGCGGAGGGCAAGCGCGGCTTCGTCCTGACGCTATCGACGCGCGAGCAGCATATCCGGCGGGAGAAGGCGACCTCCAACATCTGCACCAACTCCGGCCTGTGCGCGCTGGCGTTCAGCATCCACATGACGCTGCTCGGCGAGCGGGGCTTGCGCGATCTGGCGGCGGTCAACCATGCGCGCGCCGTCCGCACCGCCGACCGGCTGGAGGCGCTGCCGGGCGTCCGGCTGGTGAATGAGAGTTTCTTCAACGAGTTCGCCTTGGTCCTCCCGCGTGCAGCGCGGGATGTCGTACGCGAACTCGCCGATCGCGAGATATTGGCGGGTGTGCCCCTCAATCGTCTCTACGCGGATGTGCCGGAGCTGGAGAACGGGCTGCTGGTCGCCGTCACCGAAACGACGACCGATGCGGATATCGACGCGCTGTGCGACGCGCTGAAGGAGGTTTTGATATGATGGGGAGCACCGTTCGTGCTGAGGACGGGCTGAGCCTGTCGAAGCCCCGTCTCGAAGCACCGCAGCCCTTCGAGACGGTGTCGGCCCTTCGCTGCGCTCAGGGAGCGTCACCTCCTCAGGGCGAACGGGGTGAATGGGCGAAGGAGCTTCAAGGATGACCATCAACCAGAGCGGATGGCGCCCGGAGCTGATCGCGGACGGCGAAGCGACCTCGCCCGTTACCTATACGGGCAACCGCGCGCTGATGCTGGAGGAGCCGCTGCTCTTCGAGATCGGCAGTGCCGATGGCACCGGAGTCGATATCGAAGCGCCACTACCCGCGTCCTCGCGGCTCGGCGGGCTGGAGCGTCACGCGTCCATCGCGCTGCCCGGCCTCTCGGAACCCGAGACGGTCCGCCATTACACCCGCCTGTCGCGCCAGAACTACGGCATCGACCTCGGTGTCTTTCCGCTCGGCTCCTGCACGATGAAGCATAATCCCCGCCTCAACGAGCGGGTCGCGCGGCTGCCTGGTTTTGCCGACGTCCACCCGCTTCAGCCCGCCTCGACCGTTCAGGGCGCGCTGGCGGTGATTCACGAGCTGGCCGAGTGGCTGCTGAAGCTCACCCATATGAGCGCGGTGGCGATGAGCCCCAAGGCGGGCGCGCATGGCGAGCTGTGCGGGCTGCTCTGTATCCGTGCGGCGCTGGAAGCGCGCGGCGATGCGCGACAGGTCGTGCTGGTGCCCGAAAGCGCGCATGGCACCAACCCCGCCACCGCCGCCTTCTGCGGCTACCGGGTCGAGGATATCCCCGCGACTCCCGAAGGCCGGGTCGATGTGGAGGCGCTCAAGGCGCGGCTGGGACCGGATGTCGCGGCGGTGATGATCACCAACCCCAATACCTGCGGCCTGTTCGAGCGCGACTTCAAGGTCATCGCCGATGCGGTGCATGCGGCGGGCGCGTTCGTCTATTGCGATGGCGCGAATTTCAACGCCATCGTGGGGCGAGTCCGCCCCGGCGACCTCGGCGTCGACGCGATGCACATCAACCTTCACAAGACCTTCTCCACCCCCCATGGCGGCGGCGGTCCCGGCTCGGGTCCGGTCGTGCTGTCGGAGGCACTCGCGCCCTTTGCGCCGCTGCCTTTTGTCGAGCGCGTCGGCGACCGCTTCCAGCTCGTCGAGGAGGAGACGGCACAGGAGCATCATGGCGGCAGCTTCGGCCGCATGACTGCTTTCCACGGTCAGATGGGCATGTTCACCCGGGCGCTGACCTATATCCTCAGCCATGGCGCCGACGGATTGCGGCAGGTGAGTGGCGATGCGGTGCTCAACGCCAATTATATGCTTCGCAGTCTGGAGGACGTGCTCGACGCGCCGTTCGCGGCCAGCGGTCCGTGCATGCACGAGGCGCTGTTCAGCGACAGGGGTCTGGCCGAGGGCTTCTCGACACTCGACGTCGCCAAGGGGCTGATCGACGAGGGCTTCCACCCGATGACCATGTATTTTCCGCTGGTCGTCCATGGCGCGATGCTCGTCGAGCCGACCGAGACCGAGGCGAAGGCCGGGCTCGACCAGTTCATCGGTGCGCTGCGGTCTGTCGCCGAGCGGGCGCGGGCGGGTGACGAGAGCCTCAAGGGCGCGCCCTGGTTCGCGCCGCGCCGCCGCCTCGACGAGACCCGTGCCGCGCGCAAGCCCGTGCTGGTCTGGACCGAGCCGGAAGCACAGGCGGACGCCGCCGAATAGGGCTGCCGCCAATCGGCCATTGCGCCCCCGGTCGGGCTGGCGCAATCTGGGCGACGGGGAGGATCATGTCGATGCAGGTATCGGACGATAGCGCCAGCGTCGGCTTTCCGCCGCCGTTCATCTATCTGGGCACGTTGCTGATCGGGCTCGCGCTCGACCGCCTGCTGCCCTGGGCGATCGGTATCGACCGAACCGCCCGGCTGGCCGGGGCGGTGATCCTTGTCGCTGCGGGTGCGGCATTGTTGCTCGCCGCCAGCGACCTGTTCAGGCGACGCGGAACCGAGGTGCGGCCGTGGCTGCCATCCGCGGTGCTGGTCGATGTCGGCCCCTACGCGATTACCCGCAACCCCATGTATCTGGGCATGGCGCTGATCTATCTGGGGATTGCGCTCGGGCTCGCCAGCGTGGGGATGCTGATCCTGTTCCTGCCGCTCGTCGCGATCATCCAGACGCAAGTCATCGCGCGCGAGGAACGCTATCTGTCGGCGAAATTCGGCGACGCCTACCGTGCCTATCGCGCGCGCGTCCGGCGGTGGCTCTGAATGCGACGGCGCGCGCCCGCGACCGAACGCAATCGCGATTTCATCGCGGCGGTACTGCGCGAGGAATTGCCCGCTGCCGGTCTGGTCCTGGAAATCGCCAGCGGAACGGGCGAGCATGCCTGCCATTTCGCGGGGCTGTTCCCGGCGATCGAGTGGCAGCCGAGCGATCCCGACCCCGCCTCGATCGAGTCCATCGCCGCCTGGCGCAGGCATGAGGGCCATGCGAATGTGCGCGCGCCGTTGACGCTGGATGCCGCAAGCGGCGACTGGCCGGTGGGGGGCGCCGACGCGGTTCTGTGCATCAACATGATCCACATCAGCCCATGGGCCGCGACGCTCGGGCTGCTCGATGGTGCCGTCCGGCTGTTGCCGCAGGCGGCGCCTCTGATTCTCTATGGCCCCTATGTTCGCGACGATGTGCCGACCGCCGCCAGCAATCTTGCCTTCGATGCCGACCTGCGCGCGCGCAACCCCGAATGGGGGTTGCGGCGGCTGGAGGATGTCACGGCCGAGGCGGCGGCACGTGGCCTGACGCGGACCCGCGTCGTGGACATGCCCGCCAATAATCTGATGCCCGTGTTCCGAAAGGGGTGATACGCGCGGCCAGAAACGAGCCGCGCGTAAAACCGGCTGTCAGAGGAGCACTTCGATGTCGTCGACAAACACCCGCACCGCTTCCATCTTGTAAACGTCGAGGCCGATGAGCGACATCGAATAGCTTTGCCCCTCGAGCGAAGCCTCGGACTCGACGAACGCCTTCAGGTTCGCGACGTCGGTCTGGATCGCGCTGTTATTCCACTGGTTCGCCTTGAAGTAGAAGACGACCGTGTCGAAGCCCGCGCCGCCATCGACCGAATTGTAGGAATCGGCGTGGCTGGCATAATCGAACACCAGCGTGTCACCGTCCGCGCCCAGGTAAATGGTGTTGAAGCCTGCGCCGCCATCGACGGTATCGTAGCCCTCGTCGGCGTAGATCTCGTCGTCGTCGCCGCCGCCGTCGATCACATCCCAGCCCGAACCGCCATAGATGATGTCGAACCCGGCATCGCCGCTGATGACGTCGTCGCCGACGCCGCCATAGATCTCGTCGTCGTCGCCATTGCCGCTGATGTGGTCGTTGCCGGTGCCACCGACGATGAGGTCGAAGCCGTCGCCGCCGGAGAGCTGGTCGCTGTCCTCGTCGCCGTAGATGACATCGTCGCCGGTGCCGCCTTCGATGACATCCTGTCCCTTGTCGCCGTAGAGCGTGTCGCTGCCGATCCCGCCCTTGATCGTGTCATCACCCTCGTCGCCGTGAACGGTATCGTCGCCCGTACCGGCATCGATCACGTCGTTGCCCGAGTCGCCGTGAATATCGTCCGCACCGGCGCCGCCGGTGATCGTGTCCGCGCCGATTCCGCCGCTGATCACGTCCTCGCCCGCGCCGCCGGCGATGGTGTCGTCGCCGCCGCCGCCGATGATGGTGTCGGCACCCTGGCCACCGTCGATGAAGTCGTCGCCGTTGCCGCCATCAAGGATGTCGGAGCCGTCGCCGCCATAAATTGTGTCGCGACCACCGCCGCCGTTGATCGTATCGTTGCCGTCCGCGCCGTACATGGTGTCGGCACCCGCAGTGCCGTTGATCGTGTCCGTGTCGTCCGTTCCAATGAAATCTGCCATCAGTTGCCTCCAAACGGTCCCAGGGAACCTTTGCCCGCATGGGAAAGGCTGCGTTAACTAAATGCAGATCAAGCTACCATAATGGCTTCGAGAAATTAAGTCTAATTAAGCGGAAAATGTGCCCATCAACATACTGCGAAACGGAGAAAATTTTCAAAGACGCAAAAATTGGTGCGGATTCGGTGGCTTTTGGATGAGCATCTGAAGGCGCAACTGTCGGCTGCTGCGCCTGCCGAACGAAAGCGGTCGATTCCGCTAGCTACCCTTCGGCTTCAGCGCCTCGGCGAGCGATACCGTCCCCGATCCGCGCCGCGCCGGCTTTGGCTGCGAGGGGTCGGGTCGCCATCCGCTCAGATGCACGATCTCGAACCGTTCGCGCACGCGGCCGTCGGCGTCGGCGCGCGCCATGAAGGCTTCCGCCGCACGCAGCAGTGCCGCCCGGGTGAGCGGCGGCGGGCGCGATGTCAGGCACTGCGCGCCGCCCATGCCGCGCAGGTCGCGCAGCAGCGCGAACAGGTCGCCATAGCCGACGCGCAGGCTCTGGACGTCCGCGACCGGCAGCGCGAAACCGGCGCGCTGCAGCAGGTCGCCCGCCGCGCGCACGTCGATCTGCGGATGGAGGCGCTGGGCAGGGCGGTCACCATCGCCTGCCAGCAGCGCCGCGCGCAAATGGCCAAGCGATCCGCCGCCCACGAAGGCGGCGAGCAGCAGCCCGTCGGGCCGCAGGATCTCGCGAAGCTGGACGAGCAGGCCCGGCACGTCGTTCACGCTCTCGATGGTGCCGCAGCAGATGACGAGGTCGAAGCTGGCGGCGGCGAAGGGCAGGGGCTGGTCTTCGTCCATCACGATGCCGCCGTCCGCCGCCGCGAAGCGGGGACCGGGGTCCGCCACCGTCACCTTTATCTCCCGGGCGCGGAGCGCGTCGGGTAGCGTTGGCGACGGCGCACCGATCACCAGCGCGTCGGTGAACGCGCGGCTGACGTCACCCAGCCTGTCGAGCAGCTCGGCCGCTGCCGCTTCATACAGAAAGCCTTGGTCGGCAAACCGGGGTGCGGCGCGGTCGCGGCGCATGGCGCGCAGCCGCATGTCGAAGATGCGAGGGACATTCATGACCCGCTTGTGCCGGGCGCATGGCCATGAAACAACCCCGCGATGGACGATACGGGGGGCATGACCGGTGAGCGTGCATGGACGGCGCTGGCGAGCGCCGGCCGCGTCGCGCTCGACCTGGTGCTGCCGCCGCGCTGCCCCGCGTGCGGTGTGATCGTCGCGGAGCAGCACAGCTTTTGCACGGGCTGCTGGGCGACGATCCGTTTTCTGGGCGATCCCTGTTGCGTTCGCTGCGGGCTGCCCTTCGCCTTCGATTTGGGCCCCGACGCGCAATGCGGCGGTTGCATGGCCGATCCGCCGCCGTTCGACCGGGCGCGCGCGGCGCTGGCCTATGGCGATGTTGCGCGAAAGATCGCGCTGAGCCTCAAATATGGGCGGCAGACCGGATTGGCGCGGCTGATGGCGCGGTACATGGCGCGCCATCTCGACCTGACCGGTGGCGCGCGGCCGCTGCTCGTTCCGGTGCCGCTTCACCGCTGGCGGATATGGAACAGGGGATTCAACCAGGCGGCGGAGATCGCGCGCATTCTGGCGCGGGATACGGGCGCGTCCCTTTGCGCCGACGCTCTGGTGCGTGTCCGTCGGACGCCGCCGCTTCGCGAAATGAGCGCCCGCCAGCGCGCCCGTACCGTGCGGGGAGCCTTCGCGGTCAACAGCCGCCGCACCGCCGTCCTTCGGGGCGCGCATGTCGTGCTGATCGACGACGTGTGGACGAGCGGGGCGACGGCGTCCGCCTGCGCCGGGGTGCTGCGCCGCGCCGGGGCCGCTCGGATCGACCTCATCTGCTGGGCAAGGGTGCTACCCGGCGATTGACAAGCGGTGCGCGTGTGCCGACATCGAACAAGAGCGCAAGGAGACGAAACGGGCATGGCGAACGTCGAGATCTATACCAAGGCTTTCTGCGGCTATTCGGTGCGGGCCAAGCGGCTGTTGCAGGAAAAGGGCGTGGACTTTGCGGAATTCGACATCACGATGGACGCGCCCAAGCGGGCGGAAATGATCCAGCGGTCGGGCGGTCGCGTCACCGTGCCGCAAGTGTTCATCGACGGGCGCCATATCGGGGGATGCGACGACCTGATGGCGCTCGACCGCAGTGGCGACCTCGATCCGCTGATTGGCTGACGACATCGTGGCAGCGTCCACGATGCGTGCGGCAGTGCTGCAAATGCGCACCGGCGTCGATCCCGACGCAAATCTCGCCACACTGACCGGCGCGATGCGTCGCGCGCGTGCCGATGGCGCCGAAATGCTCTTTACGCCCGAGATGTCCGGCTATCTCGATCGCGACCGGGAGCGGGCGCGGTCGACGATCGTGGCCGAAGCGGAGGACAGGGTGCTGGCGGGTGTCCGCGCGCTCGCGGCGGACCTTGGCCTGTGGGTTTCGATCGGATCTCTGGCGGTGGCCGATGAAGCGGCGGGCAAGTGGCGCAACCGGGGGTTCGTGATCGATGGCGCGGGCACGATCGTCGCGCGCTACGACAAGCTGCACATGTTCGATGTCGACTTGCCGAGCGGCGAAAGCTGGCGCGAATCCTCCGCTTACGCGGCGGGCGACGGAGCGGTGGTCGTCGGCACCCCCTGGGCCGCGATTGGCCTCAGCATCTGCTACGACATCCGCTTCGCCGACCTCTATCGCGCGTTGACCGATGCGGGGGCGGAGATTCTCACCATTCCCGCCGCCTTCACCGTGCCGACCGGGCAGGCGCACTGGCATGTGCTGCTGCGCGCCCGCGCGATCGAGGCGGGTGCGTTCGTGATCGCCCCGGCGCAGTGTGGGACTCATGAGGACGGCCGCTCGACCTATGGCCATAGCCTCGTCGTCGATCCCTGGGGCGACGTGCTGCTCGACATGGGCGCGGAACCGGGGCTGGCGCTGGTCGATCTCGACCTCTCCCGAATAGGGACGGTGCGTCGGCGCATTCCGGCACTTGACCACAGGCGCCCCACGCCCAATGTGACGATATTATGATAGTGTTCGATCTGAAATGCGCCGGCGGCCATGTGTTCGAAGCCTGGTTCGGCTCGTCCGAGGATTATGAAGGGCAGAAGGCGCGCGGGCTGGTGACCTGTCCGATGTGCGGCGATGCCGGCATTACCAAGGCGGTGATGGCGCCTGCCGTTGCGGCGAAGGGCAATCAGCGCTCGACGCCACCGGGGCCTCTTTCCGCCGCCGCGCATCCGGAAACGCACGCCGTCGCGAGCATGCCGCCCGAAGCCATGGCCAAGATGCAGGCGGTGATCGAACAGCTCGCCAAGGTTCAGGCCAAGATACTCGAAGATTCGGTCTGGGTCGGCAGCGCCTTTGCCGACAAGGCGCGGGCGATGCATTATGGCGAGGAACCGGCAACGCTGATCCACGGCATGACTGACCGCGACGAAGCGCGCGCACTGATCGACGAGGGCATTGCTGTTGCGCCGTTGCCCCTGCCGGTCGTTCCCCCCGGTGAGCGCAACTGATCCGCCACCGTCCTCCTGCACGGAGCGAGCGATCGACGAAGGTGTGGCGGCAACGGATTGCCGCCGGGTCGGAATGCATTACTGTTCCGCAACGATTTTGCGCTAGAACTGCGCCCCATGGGCTGGATGGTTGCGATCCTCAAACGACTTTTTGCACCCTATTTGTCAAACGGCGTTCAAAAGGGACCCCCGATCGGCGTCGAAGAGGGACCCCCTT
>CAZJCT010000044.1:20055-20648 GCA_964544675.1 uncultured Sphingobium sp. | reverse complement strand
AGGACTGGAACCAGCCGCGATGCTGGTCCGACCCTTCGAGATAGAGGTCGGCGCGAACGCCTTCACCATAACGCTGCTCGACGACGAAGCTGTGGGTCGATCCGCTGTCGAACCACACGTCGAGGATGTCGTTCACCACCTCATAGTCGGCGAGGTCATGATCCGGCCCCAGCAGCGCCTGATGATCGGCGCCGAACCACGCATCCGCGCCGCCCTGGCGGAAAGCCTCGACGATGCGCGCATTGACGGCGGGATCGTTCAGATACTGGCCGGTCTGGCGGTTCACATAGAGCGCGATCGGCACGCCCCAGGCGCGCTGGCGGCTGATCACCCAGTCGGGCCGCCCCTCCACCATCGACAGGATGCGGTTCTTCGCCCGGTGCGGCACCCAGCGCGTATTCTCGATCGCGTCGAGCGCCACGCCGCGAAGCGTCGCGCCGTTGGTCTCCGGCGTCTCAACCGCGAGCGCCACGCCCGCGCCGGCGAGCGGGAGGCCGGGCGCGATCTGGCCGTCGGACGCGCCGCCCGGACGGTCCATCGGTATGAACCATTGCGGCGTGCAGCGATAGATGATCCGCGCCTTCGACCGCCAG
>CAZJCT010000044.1:0-20045 GCA_964544675.1 uncultured Sphingobium sp. | reverse complement strand
GGATAGCTGTGGCGGAACTCGCCCGCCGAAAGGAGCGCGCCTGCCGCCTTCAGGTCCGAACAGATCGGCCCGTCCGCCGCGTTGAACTTCGGATTGATGACGCTCCCCTGCCCGCCGAGCCACGCCCAGTCGGGCCGGTATCGCCCGTCGCCCTCGACCGCGAAGACGGGTTCGATGCCGACTGCCTTGCACGCGAAGAAATCCTCCTCGCCATGGTCGGGTGCCATGTGGACGAGTCCCGTGCCCGCGTCGGTGGTGACATGCGGCGCGGGGATGAAGGGACGCGGCCGGAGGAAGAACTCGGCGAGGGGGGATTCGGGGTGGAGGGTTCCCGAAGGCGCATCCTCTCCACCGTCACCCCCGCGGCCCTCCCCGTCACTCCCGCGCTCGCTACCGTCACCCCCGCGAAGGCGGGGGTCCAGGGCCACGGACGCCGCCGCCTGCGACCCTGGATTCCCGCTTTCGCGGGAATGACCGAGGAGGTTGGCGAGAGGGTGGCGCGCTACGGCACCGGCGAGTTGTTCGCCTTTCACAAACGAGCCGTTGTCGCTTCCATCCGGAGCGCAGTAGTTACGATCAAAATAGTCGAGGACGTCGTAATCAAGTGCGAGTCGCCTCCCGACTTCCTCGCCGAGTTGACGCGCAATGAGCAAGCGTTTGTCGCCGTACGGGATCAGCGCGTAGTCTATCCCCTCCCCATAAGCGATCGCCTGGTTCGTAGGGATCGTCCACGGGGTCGTCGTCCAGATCACCGCATAGGCACCGACCAGCTCGGGCGCATTCGGCGCTTCCACAATCTCGAACGCCACGTCGATCTGCGTCGACGTCACATCCTCATATTCGACTTCGGCCTCCGCCAGCGCAGTCTTCTCCACCGGCGACCACATCACCGGCTTGGCGCCGCGATAGAGCTGGCCCGTCTCCGCGAACTTCAAGAGCTCGCCGACGATCGCCGCCTCGGCCTCGTAGTTCATGGTGAGATAGGGATTGCCCCAGTCGCCCATGATGCCCAGCCGCTTGAACTGCGCCTTCTGCACGTCGACCCATTTGTCCGCATAGGCGCGGCACTGCGCGCGGAACTCGGACGGGGGCACCTCGTCCTTGTTCAGCTTCTTCTTGCGATACTCCTCCTCGATCTTCCATTCGATCGGAAGGCCGTGGCAGTCCCAGCCGGGCACATAGGGCGCGTCCTTGCCCAGCAGGCTCTGCGAGCGGACGATGATGTCCTTGAGCACCTTGTTGAGCGCATGGCCCATGTGGATGTCGCCATTGGCATAGGGCGGACCGTCGTGGAGGATGAAGCGCTCGCGTCCCGCCCGCGCGGCGCGCAGCCGCCCGTGGAGGTCCTCCGCCTCCCAGCGCGCGGCAATGGTCGGCTCCTTCTGCGCGAGGCCCGCCTTCATGGGGAAGTCGGTTTTCGGCAGGAAGACGGTGTCTTTATAGTCGGGCTGATCGGTCATAGGCTCGCACTGGCTGACCCGTTCGCCCTGAGGAGGGGCGAAAGCCCCGTCTCGAAGGGCCCTTCGAGACGCCATTTCGCTCCGCTCAACGGCTCCTCAGGGCGAACGGAAAGTGGGGCTGGCCCTACGCGACCCGCGCCCGATCCGCAAGGATGGCCCGCGCGGTGTCGCAGTCGCGACCGATCTGGGCCTTGAGCGCGTCAAGGCTCTCGAACTTCGCCTCGCCGCGAATCCGCTCGATCAGCTCGACCTCGATCACCTGTCCGTACAGATCGCCCGAGAAATCGAGGAAGTGCGGCTCGAACAGCTCCTTGGGCGGATCGAACTGCGGACGGATACCAAGATTCGCAGCGCCGTCGAGGACGCGCCCGTCGGGCAGCCGCCCACGCACCGCATAGACGCCATAAGCTGGCCGCAGATAGCGGTCGAGATCGACATTGGCGGTCGGATAGCCAAGCTCGCGCCCCACCTGGTCGCCGGGCACCACGCGCCCCTCGATCGCGAAGGGCCGTGTCAGCAGCCGCGCCGCCGTCGCACAGTCGCCCGCCCAGAGCGCCTCGCGGATACGGGTCGACGAGACGACCTCGCCCGAGCCGTCGGTCACCGCCGAAACGGCTTCGGCCTGGAAGCCCAGCTCCCCGCCCAGTTCCGCCAGCCGGCCCACATCGCCCGACCGCTTGTTGCCGAAGGTGAAATCCTCGCCGGTCACGACTCCGGCCGCACCGATCCGCTCCACCAGCAGCCGCGCAAAATCGGGCGCGCTCATGCCCGCGAGCGCATCGTCGAAATGAAAGACCAGCATCGCATCGGCGCCAGCCCGCGCGAACAGCCGCTGCCGCTGGTCGAGCGTGGTCAGCCGGAACGGCGGCGCGTCGGGGCGGAAGAAGGCGGCGGGATGCGGATCGAAGGTCGCGACGATCGCCGGGCGCCCCTCGGCCCGCGCGCGCTCGATCGCGCGCCCCACCACGGCCTGGTGGCCATGGTGGAACCCGTCAAAATTGCCGAGGGCAACCACCGCTCCCCGCAGAGTCGCAGGGACGGGCCGGTCGCTAGAAAGGCGCTCCATGGCACCGGCTATAGGCGGGCGCCCCCGGCCATGCAACGCGCCTGCAACGATCGGGTCAACGCCGTTCCCACCGACGTCAGGCGGAGCGACGCAGCAGCGTGACGAAGCTGTACGCCGGCAGGCCGCCGGCCGCAGCGTGGTGCTCGCGCGCCGCTTCGGTCCATTCCTGCGGGTCGGGCAGGTCGAGCGAGGTGTCGCCATCCGGCGTCGCATGCACTTCGGTCAGTTCGATGCGGTTCGCCCGCGGCATGAACAGTTCGAAGATTTCGGTTCCGCCGATGACCGCGATTTCGGGAGCGTTCGCCAGACGGAGCGCGGCGCGCTCGTCATGCGCGACCTCCGCGCCGTCCGCGCTCCACGCGCGGTCGCGCGTCAGGACGATGTGGCGCCGTCCCGGCAGCAGCCCTGGCAGGCTGTCGAAGGTGCGCCGGCCCATGATCATCGGCTTGCCGGTGGTGAGGCGCTTGAAGTGCCTGAGGTCGGCGGGCAGGCGCCAGGGCAGCGTCCCGTCGCGGCCGATCACACCATTGTCGGCGCGGGCGACCACCAGGAACAGGTGCGGCGAGTCCATGCTAGCGCACCAGCCTCGTCACATGGCCCATCTTGCGCCCCGGCCGCATCTCATGCTTGCCGTAAAGGTGCAGATGGTTGGTGGGGTCGGAGAGAATCTCGCGCCATTCCGCCGCGTCGCGTCCGATCAGGTTGCGCATCTCGACTCGCGGCGCGGTCAGGTCGGTCGCGCCAAGTGGAAGGCCGCAGATGGCGCGGACGTGATTTTCGAACTGGCTGGTCAGCGATCCCTCGATCGTCCAGTGGCCGCTGTTGTGGACGCGCGGCGCCATTTCGTTGAACACCGGTCCCTCGGCCGAAGCGAAGAATTCGAGCGTCAGCACGCCGACATAGTCGAACGCCTCCGCCACCTTGGCGGCAAGCGCCCGCGCCTCGGCGATCTGCCCGGCGAGTGCCTCGGGCGCCGGGACCACCGACAGCGCCAGGATGCCGTCATCATGCCGGTTGACCGGCGAGTCCCAGAAGCGGACATCCCCGTCCGCCCCGCGCGCGAGAATCACCGAAAACTCCGCCTCGAACGTGACGAAGCCTTCGAGGACGCACGGCACGCCCCCGACATCTACCCAGGCCGAGCTGGCTTCGGCGGCGTCATGGAGGCGGACCTGGCCCTTGCCGTCATAGCCCATGCGGTTGGTCTTGAGGATCGCCGGCGTACCGATAGTGGCGAGCGCGGCTTCAAGCTCTGCGAGCGAATTGACTTCGGCAAAGGGCGCGGGCCGGCCGCCCGCCCAGGCCACGAACTTCTTCTCCGCCAGCCGGTCCTGCGCGACCTGCAACGCCCGCGCGTCGGGGCGGACATGGCCGAGCCCCGCAAGCTGCGCCACCGCATCGTGGGGGATATTCTCGAACTCGAAGGTGACGACGTCGACCTGCCCCGCGAAGGTCGCAAGCGCGGCGGCGTCCTCATAGGGCGCACGGGTCCAGCGCGGCGACACGTCGGCGGCGGGGCCGCTCTCGTCAGGGGCGAAGATATGGGTGCGATAGCCGAGCTGCGCCGCAGCGACGGCGATCATCCGGCCAAGCTGACCGCCGCCCAATATCCCGATCGTGGCTCCCGGCGCGATCTCGCTCATGCCGGGTTGTCGGGCACGGATGCGGTCTGGTTTGCGCGCCAGGCGTCCAGTCGCTCCGCGACCACGGGATCGCCATAGGCCAGGATACCCGCCGCAAGCAGCGCGGCGTTGATTGCGCCCGGCTTGCCGATGGCGAGCGTCCCCACCGGAACTCCGCCGGGCATCTGGACGATCGACAACAGGCTGTCGAGGCCGTTGAGTGCCGCCGACTGCACCGGTACGCCCAGCACCGGCACGCGTGTCATCGACGCCACCATGCCGGGCAGGTGCGCGGCGCCCCCCGCCCCCGCGATGATCGCCGCCAGGCCGCGCCCCGCCGCAGCCTTCGCATATTCGACCAGCCGGTCCGGCGTCCGGTGGGCGGAGACGACACGGCATTCATGCACGATGCCCAGCGCATCGAGCGTCTCCGACGCGTGGCGCATCGTTTCCCAGTCCGAGCGCGATCCCATGATCACGCCGACCCGGATCGGCCCCGTCCTGGCGCTCCCGCCGTCCATCCGCACCTCTCGCCTCTTGAACCATCATCACCGGCCCGATAGCCGGCCAAGGGGTCGCCATACCCACGACGGGCACGGCGCACAATGGATCACGCCTCATCGCATCGGCGGCGGAAATTAGGATATCGTTAACTTTTCGCGGTGCATTTCTCGCGAAGGCTACGCGGGGCACCGCGAGCACCACGCGCATCTGGAGTTCTAGCGGTGAACATGGCGGTGAATGTGCCGGCCTCGGCTGACATGACTGCACAGCTCGCGGCAATGCGCGATCAGCTTTCCGCGCTGCAACGCGAGAATGCCAGCCTGCGAATCGCCAATGCGGAGCTGGAGCGGATCGTCGTTCGTGACACGCTGACCCCGCTGTTCAACCGGCGACACTTCATCACCTGCCTTCACGAGCGGATCGGCCGGGTCGGCCGCTACGGGCTCAAGGCTGCCGTCATGTTCGTCGATCTCGACAATATGAAGGGGATCAACGACGATTATGGCCATGCCGCCGGCGACTTCGCGCTGGTCCATACGGCGCAGCTGATCGTGAGCGCGATCCGCTCGACCGATGTCGCCGCACGAATCGGCGGCGACGAGTTCGCGTTGATCGTCGATTCGATCGATGCCGATCAGGCGATACGCAAGATGCAGTCGCTCGACCGCGCGATTCGCGAGTCGGTCTGCCGTTATGGCGAGAATATCCTGCCTATCACCGCGTCGATGGGATGCACTCCGATCGACGCCGCCGACACCGAGTTCAAGGTGATCGCCAGGGCGGACAGCGCCATGTACCGCCAGAAGCGGGAACGGCGTCGGCCCGCCGCCTGACGCGTCAGCGGCGCTCCGCCCGGCGATCAGCGCTCGGACAGATAATAGCGGTCGCGCGCGGTCAGATCGTCGGCGAGCTCGTACACCATCGGCTGGCCCGTCGGGATCTCGAGGCTGGGAATCTCGGCGTCGGACATGCCCGACAGATGCTTCACCAGCGCCCGCAGCGAATTGCCGTGGGCCGAGATCAGCACGCGCTTGCCCGCGCGCAGTTCCGGCGCGATGCGGCTTTCCCAATAGGGCAGGACGCGCGCGATCGTGTCCTTCAGGCTTTCGGTGGACGGGACCTCGATGCCCGCGTAACGGCGATCGCCAGAAAGATCGAAGGGGCTGCCCGGCTCCAGCGGCGGCGGCGGCGTGTCGAAGCTGCGCCGCCAGATCTTGACCTGGTCGTCGCCGTGAAGGGCCGCCGTCTCCGCCTTGTCGAGCCCGGTCAGGCCGCCATAGTGACGCTCGTTGAGGTGCCAGTCCTTCTCAACCGGCAGCCACAGCCGCCCCATCGCTTCCAGCGCGATGTTCAGCGTCTTGATCGCGCGCGTCTGGACGCTGGTGAAGCACTGGTCGAAATCCAGCCCCTTGGCCGCCATCAACTCACCGGCCGCGCGCGCTTCCGCCGCGCCCTTTTCGGTCACGTCGACATCCCACCATCCTGTGAAGCGGTTCTCGAGGTTCCAGGCCGACTGGCCATGACGAATGAGAACGAGCGTGGGCATCTGACCTCCATGCGATAGACGGGGACCCGGACGGGTCGAACGCGCGACCCTTAGCGTCAAATCGTGG
Organism: uncultured Sphingobium sp.; assembly: GCA_964544675.1. Classification (GTDB taxonomy): domain Bacteria; phylum Pseudomonadota; class Alphaproteobacteria; order Sphingomonadales; family Sphingomonadaceae; genus Sphingobium. The sequence goes on along the minus strand of CAZJCT010000044.1, from coordinate 13,780 downwards.
CAGCGCAACTTGCCAGCCATGGCATGGCGTGGGAACAGGCGCCACCAAGCCGGGACAGGGAGCGCCGCCATGGACATCATCCGGGAACCAATCGTCCATGAGGGGCCGGGCGGCACCTTCGAGGCGCTGGCCGTCCGCGACCGGGCCGTCGCCGGCGCGCAGGCCGGCATCCTGCTCATTCCCAATGTGCTCGGACCGAAGGAAGCGGACTTCGCCAAGGCGGAACGAATCGCGGCTCTCGGCTATGTCGTGCTCGTCGCCGACCTGTACGGCCAGGGCAACCGCCCGAGCCGCGATGATCCGCAGATGCGCCGCTTCATGGACGCGCTGCTGGCCGACCGCGACCTGCTGCGCCGGCGACTCGCGGCATCGCTGGACGTTCTGAGGCAGGTCCCCGGTTGCGACCCGGCGCGAGTCGCCGCGATCGGATTCTGCTTCGGGGGGCTGTGCGTGCTGGACATGGCGCGGGCCGGCCTCGATGTTCGCTGCGTCGTCAGCTTCCACGGCATCTTCCAGCGCCCGGATTACGCCAATGTGGAGCCGATCCGTGCCGGCATTCTCATTTGCCATGGCTGGAACGATCCGCTCTGCCCTCCCGACAGCGTCACCGCGCTCGCCGCCGAACTGACCCATGGCGGCGCCGACTGGCAGATCCACGCTTATGGCCATGCCGGCCACGCGTTTACCGACAAGGACGTCAACCGGCCGGGCGAGGGTTTCGCCTATGATGCGAAGGCGGACCACCGAAGCTGGTCCAATATGGTGCAATTTCTTGAGCAAAACCTGGGCTAATCTCGAAATCGCAATACGTGTAAGCGTTTAAAACGAAAGTGTTTTAACCGGGAATTAGGCAAAATGGCGCTACCCCCCGCGAAACAGTGCGGGAAAGGGTGCGCCATGTTCGATCTGCGCGAAAGACTGAAGTTTTACGAGCTGGACGGTGTGACCGCAGCGGACACGGGATCGCTCCACCGCGTACTGCGTCGCCGGATCGACGCCGCGCTGACACGCTTTTACGATAAAGTCCGATCGCAGCCACAGATCGCCAGCCTGTTCGTCGATCCCGCCCATATGGATCATGCCAAGAGGGCGCAGCAGAATCACTGGATGGGCCTTTTCGAACGTGGCCTGACCGCGGACTATGCGGAACGGGCGGTCACCATCGGCCGCGTCCACTCCCGCATCGGTCTCGAACCGCGCTGGTACATCGGTGGCTACTCGCTGATCATTGAGGACATGATCCACGCCATGGTGATGCCCGGCCTCTCCCGCTTCCTCCCTTGGCGTCGCGCACTGGCCAAGCGGCTGGCGCTGTTTGTCAAGATCGCGCTGCTCGACATGGACATCGCGGTCTCGACCTACTCCGACACCAATGAGGAGAAGATTCGGGAAATCATCAGCAGCCTCGGCGTGGCACTGTCCAACCTGGCGGCGCAGGATCTGTCGGTGCGGGTCGACCGGCTGCCGGCGGAGTTCGAGCCCGTGCGGCGCGACTTCAACAACGCGATCACGTCGCTCGAAACGGTGCTCGGTTCGGTGCTCGAAAGCATCTCGATCATCGCCAACGGGTCGCAGGAGATCCGCACGGCCTCGACCGATCTGGCGCGCCGCACCGAACAGCAGGCGGCCTCGCTCGAGGAAACCAACGCCGCGATGAGCCAGGTGAACTCCATCGTTCAGGAGACGGCGGGCCTTTCCGCCGAGGCAAAGGCCGCCGTGGCGACCACGCACAAGGTCGCGGGCGAAGGCGGCGAGATCGTCGAGCGCGCGGTCGAGGCGATGGGACGCATCGAACGCTCGTCGTCCGAAATCTCGCAGATCATCTCGGTCATCGACGGCATCGCGTTCCAGACCAACCTGCTCGCCCTCAATGCGGGCGTGGAAGCCGCTCGTGCAGGCGATGCGGGCAAGGGCTTTGCCGTTGTCGCCAACGAGGTGCGCGAACTGGCGCTACGCAGCGCGCAGGCCGCACGCGAGATCAAGGACCTGATCACCGCCAGCAGCACCGAAGTATCGGCGGGCGTGGCGCTGGTCGCCGATACGGGCAAGTCGCTCGGAAAAATCCGCGAGCATGTCGGCGCGCTTCGTGACGCGCTCGACCAGATCGCGCACTCGACCGAAAGCCAGGCAGCGAACCTCACGCAAATCAACGGCGCCATCGCCGGCATGGACCAGATGACCCAGCAGAACGCGGCGATGGTCGAGCAGTGCAACGCCGCCTCGCGATCGCTGGCCGATCAGGCGGAACAGCTCGAAAGGATGACGGGCGGCTTCCAGGTCAGCGGCTCCGGTCGCCGCTCCGGCGCCCGATCGCCCCGCGCACTGGCTGCCTGATACGCTCCAGACCTATAACAGCTCGGCGATCTCGGCGAGCACGGCCATGCAGTCGCGGCCGAGTTGTGCCGACCGCTCGGGCGACCAGCCCTGCGCCGCATCAGGCAGGTCGTCATTGTCCTTGAACGGCATTTCCAGGGTCATGCTGACCGCGCCGTAGCGCTCGGCGAGCTGAGTCGTCGACATGGTGAGGTTCGCGCGGCCCGGCGCGGCGGTCGGATAGCCCTTCGCCGTCTGGAAATCGGGCGTGCGAATCGCGAGCGTGTCGCGGTATCGACGAAACAGGTCCGACTGCTGCTCGGTCAGCGAGGGAATGCCCTCGAACCCTGCCAGGAACACGGCCGGGATGCTCTCGTCACCATGAACGTCCATGGCGAAGGCGACGCCCGTCTCGTCCATCGCGTTGCGCACCGCCAGAACCTCCGGGCTGCGCGCGGCGCTGGGCTCGTGCCATTCGCGATTGAGGTTCACGCCGATCGCGTTGGTGCGCAGATGCCCGCGAAAGGACCCGTCGGGGTTCATGTTGGGAACGATATGGAAGCGGCACAGCTGCCGCAGCCGCCGGCCGTGGGGGCTGGCGGGATCGGTCAGCAGCGCAATCGCCCCTTCCATCCAATATTCGGCCATGGTCTCGCCCGGATGCTGGCGCGCGTAGAGCCAGACGTGGCGGTCGCCCTCTCCCACTTCCAGACAGTCGACCGGACGCCCGTCGAGGCTGGTGCCGAGGCAGCGATAGCTCACCCCATCGTCCTCCAGCGCCTCCGCCACCAGATCATGGTGCCGTTCCTGCGAATAGGGCGCAAAATAGGCGAACCAGACGAGGTCGGCCTCCGCGACATGCGTGATCGTCAGCGTGCCACCCGCAGCCGCCGCATCATATTCCGTGTCGGCGCGAGTCCAGAGCGCGCGGTCCTCCGACACGCAGGCGCGATAGCCCGGCCACCCGCCGGGATAGGCCGAGGCCTCCAGCCCCTCGATTCTCAGGCTCAGCCGGTCGCCGCGACGACAGGCGACGCGGAAGTGGAACCACTGGAAGAAGTCGCTGCCCTCGTCCCTGCGAATGCCGAGCCGGGCGGAACTGCCCTCGATCTGGTGAACGATGATGTTGCCGCTGTCGAAGGCGGCGGAGATGGTGATTGCGCGGTCGGAAGACGTCATTTGACGGTGATAGTCTCTCCAGAACGGCCCGGATAGTCCCTGAACAGCGCGTCAGCGAGCCTGCCCGCCGCGAGGCCCGGCTGCGCCGCCGGCGTACCCTGCTTGGCCGCCGTCTCCGCGCGGCCTTCCCACACCGCATCCTTCGTGGCGCTGTCGACCAGCCGCACCGACAGCCGCGACAGGACCATGGGCCTGGGCGGGCCGGACAGGTCGATGCCGATGCCGACACCCAGGCCGCCGCCATAGCTGCCCGTCGATCCGCCCACCCCGACGCTGACCGGGCCACCCCTTTGCGCCAGCGGCTGCTGCGTCAGCCGGTCGAAGGCGACCTGCGCCGTCACCTGCGACGGACGCCCCTGCTCCACCACGCTGAACCCCGCACGCGACAGCGCCGCCGCCACCGCATTGGCATAGCTGCGGAACTCCAGGCTGTCGGCAGGCGCGCCGCCCGCGGGGGCGATTGCCACCGTCTGCGCTCTGGGCACGGCGGGACCGAAGAATCGGGTTACGTCGACCGGGGCGGTCTGCGTGGCGCAGCCGCCCAGCGCCAACGCACCAAGGCTTGCAAGAAGGAAATGCCGCATCTGTCCGTCTCCTGAAGCATCGGTGCGCCGCGCCGCATTGCCGCCACCTGAACAAGGGCCTGAACGAGCGAACGCACAGGCGAACCGATCGTCGCGCAGCCTTGACTTTCTTGCCCCGCGCCCATAGAGGCGCACCTTCATTTTTCGCGTCTTGCACGCATTCTTGACCAACTGCATTTGGAAGTCCGCATCATGAAGATCCGCAACTCGCTGAAGTCGCTCAAGGACCGTCACCGGGACAACCGCGTGATCCGTCGTCGCGGGCGCACCTATGTCATCAACAAGACCAACCGCCGGTTCAAGGCCCGCCAGGGCTGAACGCCCCGGATCGGTACGGCAATGAAGCCGGGCCAGCGATGGCCCGGTTTTTTGTTGTATAGGCGGTGTATTCGTTCAGCGCGTGACGAACGCGAAGGCGCGTGCGCTATCCCCGACAAGTCTTTAGCTGTCATCCCCGCGTAGGCGGGGATCCAGGGCGTCAAGCGGTGTCGCCCGCTACTCTGGATTCCCGCCTGCGCGGGAATGACGATGGAGGACGGAGCCGGGATGGAGGACGGAGCCGGAAGGTTGAAGCGAAAGCCCCTACCCCTCGCCATGCCTTTTCAGTTCGTCGCCCGTGATCGTGGCGACGTGAATCACGTTGGTCGAGCCCGGCGTCCCGAACGGCACGCCCGCCAGCACGATGATCTTGTCGCCCGCCGCCGCGAGGTGATGGCGAAGCACCATGCGCCGCGCCTTGCCGATCATCTCCTCGAAACTGCCGATATCCTTGGTCCGAACCGCATGGACGCCCCAGAACAGGCCTAGCCGGCGCGCCGTGTCCTGGCGCGGCGTGAGCGCGAGGATCGCCGCCGCCGGCCGCTCGCGCGCGACCCGGCGAACCGTGCTCCCTGACGAGGTGAAGCAGGTGATCGCCCGGGTCGACAGCGTGTCGGTGATCGAATCGGCCGCCTGCGCCAGTGCGTCGGCGGTGGTCGTGTCGGGCAGCGTCTCGGTGTAGCGCAGCCGCCCCAGATAGCCGGGATCGCTTTCGACCGACCGCGCGATGGCGTCCATCATCGCCACCGCCTGCTCCGGCCAGTCGCCCGCCGCCGTTTCGGCCGAGAGCATGACCGCGTCCGCGCCGTCGTAAACGGCGGTGGCGACGTCGGACACCTCGGCGCGGGTCGGGGTCGGCGCCTTGATCATCGATTCGAGCATCTGCGTCGCGACGACGACCGGCTTGCCCTGCCGCCGCGCGGCTTCGACGATCCGTTTCTGGAGCGGCGGCACGGAATAGGGCGGCAGTTCCACCCCCAGGTCACCGCGCGCGACCATTACCGCGTCGGCGACCTCCAGCACCTCCTCCAGCCGGTCGACCGCCGCGGGCTTCTCGATCTTGGCCATCAGCGCGCCATAGCCACCCATCAGCCGCCGCGCCTCGGCGAGATCCTCCGGCCGCTGGACGAAGGACAGGGCGATCCAGTCCGCCCCCGCCTCGATCGCGAAGCTGAGGTCGCGGCGGTCCTTCTCGGTCATCGCCGCCATCGGCAGCACCACGTCGGGCACGTTGACCCCCTTGCGCTCCGACAGCAGGCCGCCGATCTCGACTCGCGTCTCGATCCAGTCGTCGCCCACCGCCGTCGCGCGAAGCACCAGCTTGCCGTCATCGAGCAGCAGCCGGTTGCCCGCCGCCATGGCCGCGAAGATCTCCGGGTGCGGCAGGCTGACACGGTTGCCGTCGCCCGGCTCCGGGTTGCGGTCGAGGGTGAAGGTCGCCCCGCTTTCCAGCATTACCGGCCCCTGAGCGAAGCTGCCGACCCGGAGCTTCGGCCCCTGCAGGTCGGCCAGGATCGTGGTCGGCCGCCCGAATTCCTTCTCCAGCGCGCGGATCGCGGTGATCGATTGGCCATGCACCTGATGGCTGCCATGGCTCATGTTGATGCGGAACGCGTCCGCGCCCGCCAGCAGCAGGCGGCGGATGGTATCCGCATCGCTGCTCGCCGGACCAAGCGTGGCGAGGATGCGCACCTTGCGCGCACGGGGAGGAAGTTTTTTCGTCACGGGGCGGGGGCCTCACACTCGGGGATCGATGGCATTATATTTCCTGCGAGGCGCGCACGTTCCGACGCCGCGCCGCCAAGGCCGATTAAAGGGGAGTTATGACCGATGGACGACAGCATAATCAATGACAAGGTCGCCGCAACGGCGTTTCGGCGCCTGCTGGCGCATCTGCGCCATCGCACCGACGTCCAGAATGTCGACCTGATGGGCCTCGCCGGCTTCTGCCGCAACTGCCTGGCCGACTGGGTGGCGGAAGCCGACGGGACGATCGGCAAGGATAGCGCGCGCGAAGCGGTGTACGGCATGCCCTATTCGGAATGGAAATCGCACCACCAGACCGAGGCGACGCCGGAACAACTCGATCGGATGAAGGAAAGCGTGGCGAAGAACGCCGCCGGGCATTAAACCTTGATCGTCGCAGGTCTGCGACGTGAATTAGGGTCGCGATAATTTGAATGGAGCCTGATTCACGATTTCGGCGGAAGCGCAAAGCGCTTCCACCTCAACCGATCAGGCTCTAACAGGCCCCCTTTCCGATTCACGCCAAGGGGACGAGGACATATGAGCGAGGGCAATGTCGCAGCGGACCAGCTGCGCCTTTTCATCGAACGCATCGAGCGGCTTGAGGAAGAGAAGCGGGGCATCGCCGACGATATCAAGGACGTCTATTCGGAAGCCAAGGCGACCGGATACGATGCGAAAATCATGCGGCAGATCGTGCGTCTGCGGAAGCTGCCGCCTCATGATCGGCAGGAGATGGAGGCGATCCTCCAGACCTATCTGGCCGCACTCGGGATGGAATGATCGGGTCGGGAGGGGCTACCAAGCGGCGGTCCCTCCCCTATATTGCCGCTGAACCGACACAGCGGAGTCAAGCGACATGGCCTCTTCACCCTGGAACGACACCACCGCAGCCGGCGGCGGCAGCGACTTCATCCTGACCACCACCCCGACGGTGGAAGGGCGCCCTGTTCAGCAATATCTGGGCGTGGTCACCGGAGAGGTGATCGTCGGCGCGAACCTGTTCCGCGACCTTTTCGCCAGCGTCCGCGACATCGTTGGTGGGCGTTCGGGCGCTTATGAAGACGTGCTGTCGCGCGCCCGCGAGGAAGCGATGACCGAAATCCGCCAGCGCGCCGTCTCGCTCGGTGCCAACGCCGTTGTCGGCATCGACCTCGACTATGAAGTGCTGGGATCGAGCGGATCGATGCTAATGGTGTCGGCGTCGGGCACGGCCGTCAGGGTTTAAGGCCTCGCGCTTCCACGCGCGCGCCGTGCCCCCGCGCAGGCGGGGGTCCAGACTCGGCGCAAAGCGCCGAACGCGCTACCGCGCGAGACTTCCAGAGGACTGGACCCCCGCCTGCGCGGGGGAACACCTGAACAGCCCGACTGCCGGGCGGGGTCGGCACTCACCCCAGCGGGTTGAGCGCCGAGCGCGCGCGCACCGTCTTGCGCCCCGTGCCGCCCGAACTGCCCGCCCCCGAACTGCCCGCCATCGCCTCCAGCGCCGCGATGCGCTTCTCGGTCGCAGGGTGAGTCGAGAACATGTCGGAAATCGCTGTCGGCACGATGTAAAGCTGCGCCGCCGCCGGGTTGCGGATCACCGCATGCGGCGGGACCTCTTGCGCCGCACGCGAAATCCGGGCGAGCGCCGAGGCCAGCGCGCGGGGGTTGCCCGAAATCTCCGCTCCGCCCCGGTCGGCGCCATATTCGCGCGTGCGGCTGATCGCCATCTGCACGATCATCGCGGCAAAGGGCGCGACCAGCACCGCCAGCAGACCGGCGATCGGGTTGATGCCGCCTTCCTCATTGTTGTTGTGCCCGCCGAAAAAGAATCCGAACTGGGCAATCATCGAGATCGCACCGGCGATCGTCGCGACCATCGTCATGACCAGAGTGTCGCGGTTGCGGACATGCGCCAGTTCGTGCGCCATCACGCCCTCGACCTCCTCGCGGCTGAGCATCGACAGCAGGCCGGTCGTGGCAGCAACTGCGGCGTTCTGCGGATTGCGCCCGGTGGCGAAGGCGTTTGGGCTGGCGTCCTGGACGATATAGACCTTGGGCATCGGCATGTTGCCGCGCCGTGCGAGACCGGCGACGAGCTGGTAGAAATCGCTCCGCTCGTCGACCTCCTCGGCGTTATGCATGCGAAGGACGATCTTGTCGGCGTTCCAGTAGGTGAAAAGGTTCATGCCGCCCGCGACCAGCAGCGCGATCATCGCCCCGCCCGCTCCGCCGAATGCATAGCCAATGACCATGAACAGCGCCGTCAGCGCCGCCAGCAGCATGGTCGTCTTGAGCCCGTTCACGTCTTACTCCTCTTCGTTCGATGCCCCATGGCGAGAGATAGGTTTTCGCATATCCGCCATCAACGGGCGATGAACGCAGCGTCGCTTGCCACTATGCCGCACCACCGCTAGAGAAGCCGCCACTTTCAGGCATCATCAGTTTCAGGAGCGGGGCCGTGGCAGGCCATTCCAAATTCAAGAACATCATGCATCGCAAGGGCGCGCAGGACAAAAAGCGCTCCGCCATGTTCTCCAAGCTCAGCCGCGAAATCACGGTGGCGGCGAAGATGGGCATGCCCGATCCCGACATGAACCCGCGCCTCCGGCTCGCGGTGAACGCCGCCAAGGCGCAGTCGATGCCCAAGGACAATATCCAGCGAGCGATCGACAAGGCGACAAAGGGCGACGGCGAGAATTACGAGGAAGTGCGCTACGAGGGCTATGGCCCCGGCGGCGTCGCGATCATCGTCGAGGCGCTGACCGACAACCGCAATCGCACCGCGACCAACGTCCGCACCGCCTTTTCCAAGAATGGCGGCAATCTGGGCGCCAGCGGCGCGGTCAGCCACGGCTTCGACCGCATGGGCCTGATCGAATATCCTGTCAGCGCGGGCGACGAGGAAAAGATCCTGGAAGCCGCGATCGAGGCCGGTGCGGAGGATGCCGAATCGTCCGAGGACGGCCACAGCATCTGGACCGCGATGGACTCGCTCCACGAGGTCGCCAAGGTGCTGGAAGACGTGCTCGGTCCGGCGGACAGCGCGAAGCTCGCCTGGCGTCCGCAGACCACGGTCGAGGTCGGCGAGGACACCGCCGGCACGCTCCTCAAGCTGGTCGACACGCTCGATGACGATGACGACGTCCAGACGGTGTGGGGCAATTATGAAGTGCCCGACGCGGTGATGGAAAAGCTGGGGTGATCGCAACAGGGATGATCGTCGCTGCGGTTATCCTCCTGACGCTTCTTGCCTGGATGCCGCACATAGGCATGTCCATGCACGGTGATTAGACACGCTTCCAATGTGCTCCTGCGAAAGCAGGAGCCTGGGGCGGTCCGTACTGCCCTCCATCCTGGGCTCCTGCTTTCGCAGGAGCACGGCGTTATGCGCTCCGGTCGCCCGAGATGATCCTCCTCGGCCTTGACCCCGGCCTCGGCACGACGGGCTGGGGGATCATCGTCGCGGAGGGCAACCGACTGAGCCATGTCGCCAACGGCCAGATCCGCACCGCCAGCACCGCGCCCCTGCCCGACCGCCTGCTCGAACTCGACCGCGCTCTCACCGACCTGATCCTCGCCCACCATCCCGGCGGCGCGGCGGTGGAGGAAGTGTTCGTCAACGCCAACCCGCAATCGACGCTCAAGCTCGGCCAGGCGCGCGGCGTCGTGCTGCTCGGTGCCGCGCGCGCCGGGGTCGCGGTCGGCGAATATGCCGCGCGGCTCGTCAAGAAATCGGTGGTCGGCGTGGGCAATGCCTCGAAGGATCAGGTGCATGCCATGGTCTCCCGCCTGCTGCCGGGAGCCGTCATCGCCGGTCCCGACGCCGCCGATGCGCTGGCAGTGGCGATCACCCACGCGCATCACATGGCAAGCGCGCGCCGCATCACCGGCCGATGAACAGGAACCCCGTCGCCCCCATGATGCAGGCGAACGCGCCCAGATGCCGCCAGCTCAGCGGCTCGCCAAGCACCAGCACCATGAAGGCGCCGAAGATCAGCAGCGCGATCGCCTCCTGAGCGATCTTGAGCTGCCCGGCCGACCATCCGCTCGCATAGCCGATGCGGTTGGCCGGGACCGCCAGGCAATATTCGAAAAAGGCGATCCCCCAGCTGATCAGGATCACCGTCATCAGCGGCTTGGCCATGCCGCCCTTCAGGTGCCAGTACCAGGCGGTGGTCATGAAGATGTTGGAGAGGATGAGCAGGATGATGGTCGGCATCGGCGGCTTTCGCATGGAACGGTTGCGCATGGCGCGCACCGTCTGGCGTCGTCCGCCGCAACCGCTTAGGGGTCAAGCATGATCGCGCATCTCAAGGGCCGCCTCGTCTCGACCGGAATCGACCAGGCGGTGATCGACGTCGGGGGCGTCGGCTATCTGGTCGGCATGTCGGCACGCAGCCTGTCGGCACTGGGGCCGGTGGGCGAGGCGGTGACGGTGCACACCGAATTGCTGGTCGGCGAGGATTTCCTCCGCCTCGTCGGGTTCACAGGAGCCGAGGAGCGCGACTGGTTCCGCCTGCTGACCGGCGTTCAGGGTGTCGGCGCGCGCGTGGCGCTCGCGATCCTGTCGGCGCTGGAGACGGCGGATCTGCACCGCGCGGTGGCGATGCAGGACAAGGCGATGGTCGCGCGCGCCAATGGCGTGGGGCCGAAACTCGCCGAACGGATCGTTCGCGAGCTGAAGGACAAGGTCGGCGCGGCCCAGGTCGGCAGCGCGGTTGCGGCGGGCAGCGTCGCCACGCCCGTGGGAGGCGCAGGCGCCGACGCGGTATCAGCGCTCGCCAACCTAGGCTTCAAGCCTGCCGAGGCGTCCGCCGCGGTCGCCGCCGCCGAGGCTGAGCTTGGCCCGGAGGCCACGCTCGACGCGCTCGTCAGGCTGGCGCTTCGCAAAGCGGCGAAATAGCGCGCCCCGCCATCATGCTGTCAGATTGACGAGGCTGCCCGTCTCGATCTGCCCCGCGCCATAGGCGCGCTGAACAGGCGTCACCTGCTGGGCCGCGATCGCGGCAGCATGGGTTGCGGCGAGATCGGACTGCCGGTCGACGGCGTCGCGATCGAAATGCTGCCGGTCGTGGGAGATGCGGGCTTGCGCATCCTCGCGTTCCCGCGCCTTGGTCCCCTGCGGGTCAGCGGGATCGATGTTGCGCTGTGCCTTGGCGACGTCGGAACAGTTACGGCAGGAATAGCCGTTGACGGTGATCGGGCTCGGATAGTCGGAAGAAACGGATGCCATGACTTCGCCAACACACTGTCGTCCCTGCGCGGGAGTCTACTCCAAACAGGGTTGAGGCTCGGTAAACCGTGACTCAACCGAACAGATCGCGAAGGCGGTGCGGCTGTGACCGCAGATATTGCGGCGACGCCTTGACCTGAGCGCCGAGCGTAGCGGCGGCATGCCACGGCCAGCGGGGATCGTAGAGGATCGTCCGCGCGAGCGCGATCATGTCGGCATCCCCCGTCGCGACGATCGCTTCGGCCTGCTCGGGCTCGGTGATCAGCCCCACAGCGATCACGGGGATCGACACCGCCTGCCTGACCCGCCGCGCGAGCGGCACCTGATAATTGGGACCGACCGGGATCGCCTGGCGCGGGTCGAGCCCGCCGCTCGACACATGGACCGCGTCGCAGCCGCGCGCTTCCAGCATTTTAGCGAACGCCGCCGTCTGCTCGGCGTCCCAGCCGCCCTCCACCCAGTCGGTGCCCGACACGCGCACCGTCACCGGCAGCGTTTCCGGCACGGCGGCGCGCACCGCGTCGAACACCTCGAGCGGGAAGCGCATCCGGTTTTCGGGCGATCCGCCATAGCCATCCTCGCGCCCGTTGGAGAGGGGCGAGAGGAAGGAATGGAGCAGATAGCCATGCGCCGCGTGAATCTGGATCGCGTCGAAGCCGATCCGGACTGCCCGGCGCGCTGCCTGCGCGAAGGCATCGCGGACCCGCGCCAGCCCCGCCTCGTCCAGCGCGACTGGCGCATTCTCGCCTTCCGCGAACGACAGCGCGGAGGGTGCGACGGTCTGCCAGGCATTGGGAGCGCCGGGCGCGATCTGGGCGCCGCCCTTCCACGGCAGGTCGGTCGACGCCTTGCGTCCCGCATGGGCGAGCTGGATCGCGACCGGCATGTCCGACCAGCGTCGGATCGACGCAACGACACCGGCCATCGCCTCCTCGGTCGCGTCGTTCCACAGGCCGACGTCGCCATAGGTGATCCGTCCCTCCGGCACGACGGCGCTCGCCTCGATGGTCAGCACGCCCGCGCCCGACTGCGCCAGCATCCCCAGATGCTGCGCATGCCAGTCGGTCATCCGACCGTCTTCTGCCGAATATTGGCACATGGGCGCGATGACGATGCGGTTACGCAGCGTCAGCGATCGGAGGGTGATGGGCTGGAACAATGCGGGCGTGGGCATGAAGGGTCTCCTTCGGTCAGCCGCAGAGATAGGGGGGGCGTTGCTGCGCTGCAACTTGCACCTGCGAACGCGACACGTCACGCATGGACAAATTCCTAGGAATCCCTACACTATTCCTATGGTCCAGCTAAACGTCACCATTCCGCCCGCCCTCAAGAGCTGGATCGACCATCGCGTCGCCGAGGGGCGCTATTCCTCCGCCAGCGATTATGTGCGCGATCTGGTCCGGCGCGATCAGGAGGCGGAGGCGGACGATGTCGCGTGGGTCAAGGCACGGCTTGCGGAAGGCATGGCATCGGGCATCTCGGACGAAACGCCCGGCACGATAATCGAAAACGTCATCGCCGGACGCCGGGCAAGGCGTGGCTGAAGTCTGCTTCACCAGCGCAGCCGTAGCTGATCTAAGCGACATTGACGAATTTAGCCTGACGCATTTTGGAGAGGATGCCAGCGACGCCTATATGCGCGGGTTCACAAAGCTATTCGGCCTGCTGCAGGACCATCCCGAGGCTGGCGTCGCTACGCCCGGATATGGCAAAGCCTATCGGTGCCTTGCGCATCGGAAGCATCGCATTTTCTATACGGTTGAGGATGAGCAGGTTCTGATCGTCCGCATCCTTCACCATGCGCGCGATCCGAAAGGGACGCTGGGGGAGGCGGGGTGATGTTCGCGTTCATTGAGCCGGTTGTGCGGGAGTCATCATTTTATCCCGCTGTAACAGTCGTACTAAGATATGGTGCTCCCGGTTCCTCCGAACGCACAATCCGATTGGTCGCATGAATTCCTCCCCCCTCCTCTCCTCCTCGCGCCAGGCCGAGGATGTCGATGCCGCGCTGCGGCCCAAGTCGCTTGACGAGTTCATCGGCCAGGCGGCGGCGCGCGATAATCTGCGGGTGTTCATCAACGCTGCGAGAGCGCGCGGCGATGCGCTTGATCATGTGCTGTTTTTCGGTCCGCCCGGCCTTGGCAAGACGACGCTGGCGCAGATCGTCGCAAAGGAAATGGGTGTCGGTTTCCGTGCCACCTCCGGCCCGGTGATCGCCAAGTCGGGCGATCTTGCCGCGCTGCTCACCAATCTCGACGAAGGCGACGTGCTGTTCGTCGACGAGATCCACCGGCTCAACCCGGCGGTGGAGGAAATCCTCTACCCGGCGATGGAGGACTACCAGCTCGACCTGATCATCGGCGAGGGACCCGCCGCCCGCTCGGTCAAGATCGATCTGCCCAAGTTCACGCTGGTCGGCGCG
>CAZJCT010000043.1:0-20808 GCA_964544675.1 uncultured Sphingobium sp. | reverse complement strand
AGGATTTCGACAGCGTGATGAAGGCCGACGTGATCCTCGTCATCGGCGCCAACCCCACCGATGGCCATCCGGTCTTCGCCAGCCGCATGAAGCGCCGCCTTCGTCAGGGTGCGAAGCTGATCGTCATCGACCCGCGCCGCATCGACCTCGTCAAGTCGCCGCACATCGAGGCGGCGCATCATCTGCCGCTGCGCCCCGGCACCAATGTCGCGATGCTGACCGCTCTGGCGCATGTCATCGTGACCGAGAAGCTCTACGACGCTGCCTTCATCCGCGAACGCTGCGAGTGGGACGAGTTCGAGGACTGGGCGGCGTTCGTGTCCGAACCGTCGCGCTCGCCCGAGGCGACCGAGCCGCTGACCGGGGTTCCCGCCGCGGAGATGCGCGCCGCCGCTCGCCTTTACGCAACGGGCGGGAACGGAGCGATCTATTACGGTCTGGGCGTCACTGAACATAGCCAGGGCAGCTCGACCGTGATGGCGATCGCCAACCTCGCCATGGCGACGGGCAATGTCGGGCGCGAGGGCGTCGGCGTGAACCCGCTGCGCGGCCAGAACAATGTCCAGGGCGCCTGCGACATGGGCAGTTTCCCGCACGAATTTTCGGGCTATCGCCACGTTTCCGACGATGCCGCTCGCAAACTGTTCGAGGATGCGTGGGGCGTACCGCTCGACCGTGAGCCGGGGCTACGCATCCCCAACATGCTCGACGCCGCGACCGACGGGCTGTTCAAGGGCATCTTCATCCAGGGCGAGGACATCCTTCAGTCCGATCCCAACACCCATCATGTCGCGGCGGGCCTCGCCGCGATGGAATGTGTGGTGGTGCAGGACCTGTTCCTCAACGAGACCGCCAACTACGCGCATGTGTTCCTGCCCGGATCGACCTTCCTCGAGAAGGACGGCACCTTCACCAACGCCGAGCGCCGCATCCAGCGCGTCCGCCGGGTGATGAGCCCGCTCAACGGTCATGCCGACTGGGAGATCGTGCAACTGGTGGCCAACGCGATGGGGTTGAGCTGGGGCTACAATCACCCGTCGGAGATCATGGACGAAATCGCGGCGCTCACCCCCACCTTCTCGGGCGTCAGCTATGACCGGCTGGAGGCGGCGGGGTCGCTGCAATGGCCGGTCAACGACGCCGCGCCCGAAGGATCGCCGACGATGCACAGGACCGGCTTCGTCCGGGGCAAGGGCAAGTTCGTCGTCACCGATTATGTGCCGACCGACGAAAAGACCGGCCCGCGCTTTCCGCTGCTTCTCACCACCGGGCGGATCCTCAGCCAGTATAATGTCGGTGCGCAGACACGGCGAACCGCCAACACCGCCTGGCACCCGGAGGACCGGCTGGAAATCCACCCGTCCGACGCAGAGAACAGGGGAATCAGGGACGGCGACTGGGTCGCGCTTCGCAGCCGCGCGGGCGAGACGACACTGCGCGCGCTGATCACCGAGCGCGTCGCACCGGGCGTGGTCTACACCACCTTCCACCATCCCGACACGCAGGCGAACGTCATCACCACCGACTATTCGGACTGGGCCACCAACTGCCCCGAATACAAGGTGACCGCCGTTCAGGTCTCCGCGTCGAACGGGCCGTCGGAATGGCAGGAGGATTATGCCGAACAGGCGCGCCTCAGCCGCCGGATCGCGCCGCTGGAGGCCGCCGAATGACCGACGGCATGATGAGCAATCTGGAACGGCTGGTCTATATGGCCAACCAGATCGCGCGCAATTTCGAGGCGCTGGGCAGCGATGCCGCCGCCGCTGCGACGGGCGACCATCTGCTGCAATTCTGGGACCCGCACATGAAGCGGCAGATCATCGCACAGCACGACCAGCCCGATAGCGGGCTCACGGCGACAGCACGGGAAGCGGTGCGGATCATGAAGCGGGAATGGCATGCGGGAGAGATGTCGGTCCCGGGCGTCGAAGCTGCCTCTGCGCCGGGTGGTGCATCCGACGCCGGCTGACCGCCGTCACGGCGCGGACGGCGTGTCGCGCAAGCCCGCCATGATATTGTCGAGCCCCGGCGCGGCGGCCGCTCCCTTTTCGGCCGCCTCCACCACCGCGCGATAGGAAGCCAGCACCCCAATCCCCGCCGCGCTCAGCCGCGCACCCGCGCCGCGCCCACCACCCGGCTGAGTCTCGACCAAAGGGTTGCGGAAGCAGCGGTTCATCGCGTCGACGAGCAGCCATGCGCGCCGATAGCTCATGCCCATTGCGCGCGCGGCGGCGGAGATCGAGCCTGTCTGCGCGATCGCTTCCAGCAAGGCCGCCTTGCCGGGCCCGATCGCGATATCGTCGCCCGACATGATCTGAATCTTGATCTTCACCCGCGCCATGCCCCTGTCATGCGGCACCATCGGCGCTGCCGCAACACGGCAGTGGACATGCTATATACGCCTGGATATGGCATTTGCCATGGTCCCGCCGCTCCGCCGCCTGCTCGCGCTGTTCCTTCTACTGATTGCCGGAACCGCGCTGGCCGGTTGCGGCGGGTCCGGCGCGCCTGCTTCGGGGCCCATAGTGCTGGCAGCGTCGAGCGTTCAGGAAGCGCTTGAGGCAGCAGCGGATGCCTGGGCCGCAAAGGGCCACCCGCGCCCGGTGCTGTCGTTCGCAGCGACATCGGCGCTGGCCCGCCAGATCGAGAGCGGCGCGCCCGCGCACCTGTTCCTGGCGGCGGACGAGCAGTGGATGGACGCGGTCGAGAAAGCGGGGGCGGTGCGGCCCGGCTCCCGCGCCCTGCTGCTCGGCAATGCCATCGTGCTCGTGGCCCCGGCGGGAAGCGGTCCGCGCATGGTCGCGCTGAACGCCGCGGCGTTCACCGGCGCGCTCGGCAACGACGGCAGGCTGGCGATGGCCGATCCCGATGCGGTGCCCGCCGGTCGCTACGGCAAGGCGGCGCTGGAGTCGCTCGGCCTGTGGGCGACGGCGGCACCGCGTCTGGCACGGGCCGAGAATGTCCGCGCCGCCCTCGCGCTGGTCGAACGCGGAGAGGCGGCTTTGGGGATCGTCTATGCCACCGATGCCATGGCATCCGGCCGTGTCAGGACCGTCGCCCGCCTGCCCGCGTCGAGCCATCCGCCGATCCGCTATGTCATCGCCGCGCTGACCAATGCCGGGCATCCCGACACGGAAGGGTTCCGGCGATTCCTGCTCTCGGATGAGGGGCGCGTCATCCTGCACCGCTTCGGCTTCGTACCGCCGCAATGATCGCCTGGCTCAGCCCTGCGGAATGGAGCGTCATCCTGCTCTCGCTCAAGGTCAGCCTGGTGGCCATGGCGATGACCCTGCCGCTGTCCTATGCGCTCGCCTGGCTGCTGGCGCGGCGATCCTTTCCCGGCAAGCTGGCGCTCGATGCGCTGATCCATCTCCCGCTGGTCATTCCGCCCGTCGTCACGGGCTGGCTGCTGCTGATCCTGTTCGGACGGTTCGGTCCCGTGGGGCGATGGCTGGAGGCGCAGTTCGGCCTCGTCCTCGTCTTTCGCTGGACCGGCGCGGCGCTGGCGGCGGCGGTCATGGCGCTGCCGCTGATGGTGCGGGCGATGCGCCTGTCGATCGAAGCGGTGGACGAGAGGCTCGCCGGGGCGGCGCGGACGCTGGGCGCCAGTCCGCTCCGCGCCTTCGCCACGATCACCCTGCCGCTGAGCCTGCCCGGCATCGTCGCGGGTGCGGTACTCGGCTTCGCGCGATCGCTCGGCGAATTCGGCGCGACGATCACCTTCGCCTCGAACATTCCGGGCGAAACCCGTACCCTGCCGCTCGCGATTTACACGGGCCTCCAACTGCCCGGCGGCGAGACCGGCGTTGCGCGACTCGCGCTGCTGTCGGTGCTGCTGTCGATCGGCGCGCTGATGGTGTCGGAGGGATTGATGCGGCGGACGCGGCCCGGCGGCCAGACGCATGTTCTTTGACATTTCGATCCGCAAGCGCTGGGCCGGGCGCGACCTCAGCCTCGACCTGCGATCCGACCGCCGTCTGACCGCGCTGGTGGGCGCATCGGGCGCGGGCAAGACGACCATGCTCAACATGATCGCCAGGCTGATCCCCCCCGATGCCGGCCGGATCGTGGTGGACGCTGTGACCCTGTTCGACTCCGATCGCCGGATCGACCTTCCCCCCGATGCGAGAGGAATCGGCTATGTCTTTCAGGATAATCGCCTTTTCCCGCACATGAGCGTCGCGCGCAACCTTCGCTACGGTGCGCGCCGTGTCCGCGCCGGTGCCGCCGCGATCGACGAGGCGACCCTGCTCGCCGTACTCGGGATCGGCGATCTGCTCGACCGCTCGCCCTCCACCCTCTCGGGCGGGGAAGCGCGCCGCGTCGCCATCGGCCGCGCGCTGCTCTCGGGGCCGCGCCTGCTGCTGCTCGATGAGCCGCTCACCTCGCTTGACGCCGCCCGCGCCGAGGAGATGCTGAAGGTGATCGAGCGTATTCGCGATTCCCTTTCCATTCCGATCCTCTATGTGAGCCACAATCCGGCCGAGATCGCGCGGCTGACCGACCGAGTGGCGGAGTTGACATGAGCGTTGAAAGACACAGCCATCTTTTCGCCTGCCTCGCGGCGCTGACATTCGCGACACCGGCAGCGGCCGATACCCCGTCCGGCTGGTCGCTCCAGGAGGCGCTGGGCGATCCCGACGACTTCCACATCTCCGTCACCGCGCGCGCGCGCTATGAAGCGATCGGCGGACAGTTCCGCCCAGGGCTTATCGACAATGACGACATCGTCCTGCTGCGGACCCTGCTGCTGGCGGAGTATCGCCCCGGGCCCGTTCGCGTCGGTGTCGAGATTTCGGATTCGCGCGTCTATTCGGCCCGAAGCGACGGCTTTCTGACCACGTCGGAGGTCAATGCCTTCGAACCGATCCAGGCCTATGTCGCATTCGATCTGGGGGACGCGCTCGGCCGCGACAGCAAGACGAGCCTCACCGCCGGCCGCTTCACACTCACCGTCGGCTCGAGCCGCCTTGTGACGCGCAACAATTTCCGCAACACGATCAACGCCTTCACCGGCTTCAAGGCGACCCGATCCCACAAGGCGAGCGGTCAGGAACTGACGCTCTTCTACACCCTGCCCCTCCAGCGGCTGCCCGAGGACAAGGCGTCGCTGCTCGACAATGATGTCACCCTCGACCGGGAGAGCTTCGACCTCGCCCTGTGGGGCGCGCATATGGCGGTGCCGGTTCGCGCCCTCGATGCGACGGCGGAGAGCTATGTCTACGGACTGGACGAGCAGGATATGCCGCGCACCGCGACGCGCGACCGGCGGCTGTACACGCCGGGGCTGCGCCTCTCCCGCAAGCCCAAGGCGGGTCGCCTCGACTTCGATCTGGAAGCGGCGCTCCAGTTCGGCACCGTCAGCGCGTCCACCGCTCCCGGTGCGCCGCAGCAGGATGTGTTCGCGGGGGTCGCCCATGCTGAAATCGGCTACCGCTTCACGGGACCGTGGGCGCCGCGCCTTTCGGCGCTCTATGATTTCGCATCGGGCGACCGGCCGGGCGGCAAGCAGACACGCTTCGATCCGCTCTATGGCTCGCGGCGGGCGGATTTCGGCAATACCAGCATGTTCGGAGCGCTCAGCCGCGCCAATCTGAGTTCGGCAGGCGTGCGCGCGGAGGCACAGCCGCCGCAAGGACCCAGGCTCGCGCTTCTCTACCGCCTCTCCTGGCTGGACAGTGCGACCGACAGCTTTGCGGGGACGGGCGTTCGCGACTCGGACGGAGACGCGGGCCATTTCGCCGGCCATCTGCTCGACCTGCGAGTTACCCAGGATCTCGTGGCGGATGTCGTCACGCTGGAAGCCGGCGGCACGCTGCTGCTCAACGGCCGGTTCCTTGACGAGGCTGGCAATGCCAACGGGAATGGCGACACGCACTACGGCTTCGTTCAGCTCACGACCAAATTCTGATCGGCGGTCGCCGGACTTGACGGCGCGACATCTCCACCGCTAGAAGTGCTATTGCGACGCGTTCGCATTAACGCAGAGAGCAGGAGGCTTCGATGTACCGCTTCGTGGACCAACCCGTGGCTTCGCTTGGCACCGGGGCGCGGCTGCTGCTGTGGGGCATGCGCGAGTGGGTGTCGGCGATCCATGACCGGCGGTGCCCGGAGGCGCGGCTTCTCCCGGTCTTCGCGCGCTGGAACATCAACGACGGGCTGCTTCCCTTCAACGAGATGATGCGGACGCTGAACCTGCGCGCGCGCCACGATATCGGTTTCGCCCCGCCCCGCTGCTGCATCGTCAGCGAGGACGAGGCGGTGTTGCTGGCGCTTGCCGCGGATGTCGACCGCCGCTCGCCCGACGAGATGACGGCGACCCTCTCACTGATCGTGCGCACCGGCTATGTCGCGCCGATGCACGTCGCGGTGCGTCAGGTCGTCGCCGCGATGGGCGCCGCCGGACTGGCGCCCGAGGAGCCGAAGCACTCGGCACCGACCTCCAGCCGCAAATAGCACCGCACCGCCATTTGGGGATGACAGGCCATCGCGGAAGGCCTATGCGCCGCGGCGTGACCGGTCTGCGTACCCTTGTCCGACAGCATGCGCGCCTCGCGGCGCTGCTGATCGCGCTTGCCGTGGCGGTCAGGGCGCTGGTGCCTGCCGGATATATGATTGATACGCGGACGGAATATCTCACCGTCATCATCTGCTCGGGCACCGACGCGCACAGCACCATCGCCATCCCGATCGAACGCGAATCGGCACCCGGCAAGAAGGACCAGAGCAACAGCGGCAGCGATTCGCCCTGTCTGTTCTCCGGCCTCGGCATGGCCGCGCTGGGCGGTGCCGACGTACCGCTGCTCGCCGCCGCGATCGCATTCGTCCTGGCGCTCGGCTTCGCGCCCGTCCGCCTGCCCCCGTTGCGGCAGGCCCGCCACCTTCTTCCCCCTTCGCACGGACCCCCGGCACTGATCTGAACGGCGGGCGGCCATTCTGGCTCCCCGCCGCCTCGCACTCAGTATTCAGATCGCAGGAGCGCGCCGGCAAAGCCGCGCCTCCGCGCCAAGGGGCAATTTCCAATGACCATTTCCACGCGTTTCGCGGGCGCGACGTTCGTCGCCTGTACCATGCTCACCACCCCCGCCCTCGCCGACGAGGCGAGCGAGGCGGACAGCCGCACCATCATCGTCATCGGCCGCCAGTCGACCGACGAGGCACAGGCCATGGCGAACGCCACACCGGGCGGAACCGATGTCGTCACCCACGACGACTATGCCGACCGATCGATCGTCAGCCTTCGCGACACCCTCGCCTTCTCGCCCGGCGTCTATACCCAGCCGCGTTTCGGTCAGGAGGTTCGCCTTTCGATCCGCGGGTCCGGCCTGTCGCGCGGGTTCCACATGCGCGGCCTGACGCTGCTGCAGGACGGCGTGCCCATCAACCTGTCCGACGACAATGGCGATTTTCAGGAGCTTGAGCCGATCTTCTTCGACCATCTCGCGGTCTATCGCGGCGCCAACGCGCTCCGTTTCGGATCGGGGACGCTGGGCGGCGCGATCAACGGGGTGACACCGAACGGCCGCGATGCGCCCGGCCTTTACCTGCGCGGCGATGTCGGCAGTTTCGACATGCTGCGCGGCCTCGTCACCATGGGCGGCGCGAGCGGCGCGGTCGACTACTGGGCGGGGCTGAGCGCCGACCGGTCCGACGGCGACCGCGACCATGCGCGGCGAAGCAGCGTGCGCTTCCAGGGCAATGCGGGCTTCCGCTTCTCCGACATGGTGTCGACCCGCTTCTACGTCAGCCTGAACGACATCGAGCAGGAGTTGCCGGGCGCGCTGACCCGCCAGGTCGCGCTCTCCGCCCCCAGGACTGCGAACGCCAACAGCGCCAACGGCGATCAGGCGCGCGACATAAAGTCGATCCGCCTCCAGAACCGCACCCGCTTCGACTGGGGCAACACCGCGCTGGAGCTGGGCGTTTTCGCCAATATCAAGGATCTCTATCACCCCATCTTCCAGGTCATCGACCAGGGATCGGACGATGTCGGAGCGATGGCGCGGCTCGAGCATGACGCAGGCCCGCTGAGCCTGACGCTCGGCGGCGAAATCCGGCGGGGCAGCACCCGCGCGCGGCAGTTCGTGAACATCGCCGGCAGCCGGGGCGCCATGACCTTCGAGGCGGACCAGGACGCGCGTACCGCCAACATTTACGGCGAAGTGCGCTTCAAGCCCGTCGAGCAACTGACGCTCGTCGCAGGCGGCATCTACGCCGACGGCTTCCGCAAGCGCCGGGTGCTGTTCTCATCCACCCCGACCCAGGACGGCCGGATCGCCTTCGACGAATTCTCGCCCAAGTTCGGCATCCTCTACGAACCGGTCAAGGACGTTCAGCTCTTCGCAAACTACAGCCGGTCGGCCGAATTTCCCGGATTTGGTGAGGTCTTCCAGACGGTGACCGGCGTGAGCCGCTTCATCGCCGCGATCCGGCCGCAGACCGCCTGGACCTTCGAGATCGGCACGCGCGGGTCGCTGGGTATGGCGAGCTGGGACGTGGCGCTCTACCGCGCCGACCTCGACGACGAGATGCTCCAGTTCACGCCCGACACCAGCATCCCGGCCGGAACCTTCAACGCGGGCAGGACCCGGCATCAGGGGGTCGAGGCGGCGTTCAGCCTCCAGCCCACGCAATGGCTGCGTTTCCGGCAGATCTGGCAATATTCGGACTTCACCTTCCGGGGCGATGCACAGTTCGGCAATAACCGCCTGCCGGTCATCCCCCGCCATGTGCTGCGCAGCGAGTTCCGGCTGGGTACCGAGGCGCTTCACGTCTCGCCCAATCTCGAATGGGTGCCGCAGGGTCCGTGGTCCGACTATGCCAACACGACGCGAACGCCCGGCTATGCTCTGGTCGGCGTCACCGCCAGCGCGACGGTTCGCAAGGGAGTCGATGTCTTCGTCGATGCGCGCAACCTGACCGGCAAGGACGCCATCGGCGATGTCAGCGCGGTGCTGAACTTCGCCACCCTCGCCCCGGCGGCACGCGCCATCTATTATCCGGTCGAACGCCGCGCGGTGTACGCGGGCGTGCGCGCGCGCTTCTGAGGGGAGGCCCGACAATGGACCGCTCCTCTCTCTACAGGACCATCTGGCGCTGGCATTTCTATGCCGGACTGCTGGTCGTGCCCGCAATCGTCGTCCTGGCGCTGACCGGAGCGGTCTATCTGTTCAAGCCGCAGATCGACCGCTGGGAGGAGCGCGCCTGGCGCGACCTCCCGGCGGCAAGCGCCGACCCGGGTGCGCAGGTGGACGCCGCGCTCGCGGCCTTTCCGGGATCGCGCTTTCACAGCTATCGCCTTCCCGAAAGCCCCGATGACGCGGCGCTCGTCCATGTCGGCCTGCCCGACGGCCGCAGCATGCGCGACGTGTTCGTCTCGCCTGCGGGCGCCGTCGTCGGCAGCCTCGATCCCGACCGGCGGATCAGCGCGGTGGTTCATGACATCCACGGAACGCTGCTGATCGGCCGTCCGGGGAGCTGGATCGTCGAGCTGGCGGCAAGCTGGGCGATCGTGATGATCGCCACCGGGCTGTATCTGTGGTGGCCGAGAGGCCGGGGCGCAGCGGGCGTGCTGTGGCCGCGCATCGGGAGGGGCGCGCGCACCGCCCTTCGCGACCTTCACGCCGTCACCGGCTTTTGGGTGGCGGGCCTCGCGCTCGTGCTGCTGCTTACCGGGCTTCCCTGGGCGGACGTGTGGGGCAAAGGCTTCCGCTGGGTGCGCGCGGAAATGGGCTGGGTCAAGGGCGGGCCATCCTGGAGCACCGGCGGGCGAATGGGCGATGCCGCCGATCCTCATGCGGAACATGACCATGCCGCGATGATGCGGATGGAAGCGGCGGGGATCGCGCTGCCGTCAATGAACCAGATCGTCGCACAGGCACGGGCCGAAAGCCTCGCCGCGCCGGTTCTGATCCTGCCGCCGGGGGCGCCGGGGCGCTTCGGCGCTCCGCCGGAAATGGTGTGGACGGTGCGCTCCGACACGCAGAACCGGCCCCTGCAAGTCACGCTCCGCTATGACATGGCGACGGGCGAGCTGCTGTCGCGAACCGGCGCGGCGGACCTGCATCCGGTCGACCGGGTACTCGGCTATGGCATCGCCTGGCATGAAGGGCAGCTTTTCGGACGGGTCAATCAGCTCATCGGGCTGGCAACGGCAATGGCGCTGGTCACACTTGCGGTGAGCGGGTTCCTGATGTGGCGACGGCGCAAGCCCGAAGGCGCGCTGGGCGCGCCGCCGCCTCAGCGGGGCGCGCAGAGGGGCGGCGTGGTCGCGATCCTCATCGCGCTCGCGGCGTTCCTGCCGATGCTGGCGGCGTCGCTGATCGCGCTGCTGATCTTCGACCGCGCCCTGCTGCCGCGCCTGCCCCGGCTGTCGGCGTGGCTTGGCCTGTCGCCGCGTCCCGCCTGAGCGGCGCGTTCATCCGCTGTCGGAGGTCAGTTCGTCGCGGACCCTGAGCTGGCCGTCGCCGTAGAGATAATCGGGATTGAAGCGCGCATAGGCTTCCAGCTTCGCTCGCTCGGGTATCGACACCCGGCCCCGGCGCAGGTCGGCGAGCCCCAGCGAGCGCAAGTGCCGCACGACCCGGTTCATGTGGATCGCGGTCGTGCCGCATGCGTCCGCCAGATCGGCCTGCGTCAGCGGGAAGCCGAAGCCGCTGGTGTCGGCCAGCCCGACGAAGTTCAGCCGGTACCACAGTTCCGAGATGAGATGCGCCAGCCTGCCGTCGCTGTTCAGCCGTTCGAGCGCGAGGATCCATTCGCGGTGGATCGCCGCCTCCAGCAGGGTCGAGAACCACATGATCCGCGCGAGGTGAGGGCTGTCCTCCAGCACCTGCGCGATGCTCTCATGCGGCGCGTAACCGAGCACCGTCGATCCCACCGTCATGACATCATGGTCGAGCCGCTTGAGCGCGAAGCCATGCAGATCGATGAAGTCGCCCGGCACGTTGATCCCCACGATGTGGCGCTTGCCGTCATCCTCCATGACACGCAGCACATAACCTTCGACGAGGATCGTGCTGCGATGGAGCACCTCGCCGCGACGTAGCACGACATGCGTGCCCGACAGGCGCTCGGTCTCGACGATCAGCCCCTCGACCACGTCCATTTCATCGGGAGTCATGGCGTGGCGCAGCCGCCCGCGCAGGAAGCCGCCGGTGAGCGGGTGTCTGGTCTCGCTGTCGGACTGAGGCACGAACGGGCCGCTTCGCCGCAGCAATCAGGTCGGACGCGAAGGGCGGACGTACCCCTCCGGCTCGACAATATCTTGTATCTTCCGCGACATGGCTTCCCCCTTTTTTTTGCGCTGGGCGGGCTCGACGGCGGCGACGTCGAGAAAGCTGATAACCATCATGTTGTCGTGCGGTTGCGTCGGATCGGCGAAGACCGACAAAAGCTTAACGCGCTTCTAGCTCAAACCGAGCCAGAAACGGAGGGCATAAGCGACGGCGCCCAGTGCGGCCACGCTGATCCCCCAGATCGCCGCCATCCACGCCAGCCGGCGCCAGAGCGGCCCTTCATCCTCCGGGCGCATCAGTGATAGCCGTGCGCGCCGACCTTGCCGCGAAATACCCAATAGGCCCAGGCCGTGTAGGCAAGGATGAAGGGCATGGTGAAGCCGACGCCGATCAGCATGAAGACCTGGCTGCGCTCCGGCGCCGCCGCGTCCCAGATACTGATCTGGTCGGGCACGATATAGGGAAACATGCTGACGCCCAGCCCGACGAAGCAGAGCGCGAACAGCGCCAGCGCCAGCAGGAAGGGCGCGCGATCATCGCCACGCCGCAACGAACGGAAGAACAGCAGCGTGACCACGGCGGTCGCGACGGGCACCAGCGCGGTCGCGTAGATGCCCGGCACGGCGAACCAGCGGCGCCAATATTCGAACTGGAGGAAGGGCGTGGCTGCGCTCACCGCGGCGATGGCGAGCAGCGTCGCCGCCCCCGCGATCAGCGCCAGCCTCCGCGCATGGCGCTGCGCGTCGCCCTCCAGCTTCCAGTTGAGCCAGGTCGCCCCGAGCAGCGCGTAGCCAGCAACAACCCCCGCGCCTGTCAGGAGCGAAAAGGGCGTGAGCCAGTCGAGCCAGCCGCCGGCATAAGCCCAACCGCCGGCATAAGGACTCTCCGCCACCGTCACCCCCTGAAGCAGCGCGCCGAGGGTGATGCCCTGCGCCAGCGCGGCACCGACCGACCCGGCGGTGAAGGCCACGTCCCAAAGCGCACGGTGGCGCGGGTCGCGCCAGCGGAACTCGAAGGCGACGCCCCGGAACACAAGGCCGAGCAGCATCGCGATGATGAGCGGATAGGTCGCCGTCAGGATCAGGCCGTAAGCCAGCGGGAATGCGGCGAAAAGCCCGCCGCCACCCAGCACCAGCCAGGTTTCGTTGCCGTCCCAGACAGGCGCGATCGAGTTCATTGCCTGATCGCGCTCGTCTCCCACCTTGAAGGTCGGAAAGAGGATCCCGATCCCCAGGTCGAAACCGTCCATCACGACATACATGAAGACGGCGAAGGCGATGATGAAGGCCCAGACAATCGTCAGATCGACATTGACGCTCATGGCTTTGCCTTTCCGGCGAGGGCGCTGGCCGGCGTGATGCCGGCCGTGCGAACGGGCGTGCCGTCGGGCTCGGGCTCTCCGGGGCCTGCCGCGCGATGCATAAGCCGCAAGATGTACCAGGCACCCGCGCCGAACACGGCGAAATAGACGATCACGAACGCCAGCAGCGAGCTGGCCACCGCCGGCGCGGCGAGCGGCGAATGCGACTCGGCGGTGAGCAGATGGCCGTAGACGGTATAGGGCTGCCGCCCCACCTCGGTCGTAATCCATCCGGCGATCACCGCGACAAAGCCCGACGGCCCCATCAGGATCGCCGCGCGGTGGAGCAGCGGCCAGTCGTAAAGGCTGCGGCGCCAGCGCGCGACCAGGCTCCACAGGCCGAGGCCGAGCATGCAGAAGCCCAAGCCGACCATCACCCGGAACGACCAGAACACCACCGCGACCGGCGGCTCGCGGTCGTCGGGCACGCTGTCGAGCCCCGCGAGCGGCGCGTTAAGATCATGCTTGAGGATCAGCGAGGAAAGCTTCGGAATCTCGACCGCATAGTCCACCCGCTTCTCCTCCTCCCGGGGGATGCCGAACAGGATCAGCGGCGCACCGTCGGGATGGCTATCGAAATGCCCCTCCATCGCCATCACCTTCGCCGGCTGATGCTCGAGCGTGTTGAGGCCGTGCATGTCGCCCGCGAAGATCTGCACCGGAGCAACGAGTGCCGCCATCCACATCGACATGGAAAACATCGTCCGCGCATGTGGGTCGGCCCGGTCGCGCAGCAGGTGCCAAGCGCCGACCGCGCCGACGACGAGCGAAGTCGTGAGATAGGCGGCGATGACCGTATGGACCAGCCGATAGGGGAAGCTGGGATTGAAGATGATCGCGACCCAGCTGTCGCCGGGGAGGAAGCGGCCGTCGGGGGCCATTTCGAAGCCAGTCGGTGTGTGCATCCAGCTGTTCACCGACAGGATCCAGAAGGCCGAGATGAAGGTGCCGAGCGCGACCATGCAGGTGGCGGCGAAATGCAGCTTTTTCCCGACCTTGTTCATCCCGAACAGCATGACGCCGAGGAACCCGGCCTCGAGGAAAAAGGCCGTCAGCACCTCATAGGCCATCAACGGCCCGATCACCGGCCCGGCGCGCGTGGAAAACTCGGCCCAGTTGGTGCCGAACTGATAGCTCATGACGATGCCCGACACGACGCCCATGGCAAAGGCGACGGCGAAGATCTTGACCCAATAGCGGAACAGCTCGAGATACACCGCCCGGCCCGTCCGGAGCCACAGCGCCTCCAGCACCGCAAGATAGCTCGCGAGCCCGATCGAGAAGGCGGGAAAGATAAAGTGAAAGCTGACAGTGAACGCGAACTGGATTCGCGCCAGCAGCACCGCATCAAGAGTATCGAGCATCATCTGCGTCCTCGCCGGCGGGACGCTGATCGCCCGCCATGGATCGAAAGATCAATCGGATAGCCCTGTCGCTCCCGACTTCGCACGCCGTCCCGGCGGATGCAACCTCGGGCATGTCGCAGGAACGCTCTTCACGGGTCACAGGGCGGCGCCGCTTTTCCAGAGCATATAGCCGGCGACGATCAGGATGAGCATGGCGAACAGTGTTGTCAGTTGCCCGCCGCCCGACAGCCGCCGCGCCAGAAGCGTTCCGCCGATGCCGCCCAGCGCGCCGCCCCCGATGAAGACCGCCGCGAGCGGCCAGTCGATCAGGCCGGACAGCGCATAGTTCATCGCGGTCGTCAGGCCGAAAGCGGTGACGGCGACAAGGCTTGTGCCCACCGCATTGATCATCGGCATGCGAGTCGACGCGATCAGGCCAGGCACGATCAGGAAACCCCCGCCTATCCCGAAAAATCCCGAAAACGCACCTGTGCCGAGGCCGTAGCCGAGCACCAGCGGGGCGTTGGCCCGGTCGCACTGGGCATCCGGCTCGCCTTTGGCATTACGCTCCTTGAGCATCAGCAGCCCGACCCCGACCATCAGCAGTGCAAAAAGGAACAGCAGCCTTTGCCCATCGACGGCCTTTCCGGCCGAGGAGCCCAGCAGCGCGCCCAGCACGCCCGCAGCGGCATAAAGGCCGCCGCAGCGCCATTTGACCGTATGCTGCCGGGCGTGCTGGACGAGGCTGGTCGCGGCGTTGACGGCGACCGCGAGCGCCGAGGTGCCGATGGCCACATGCGGCGTCGCGACACCGACGACGTAAACCATCAACGGTACCGCGAGGATCGACCCTCCCCCACCGACCAGCCCGAGCGTGAACCCCACCAGACCGCCCGAGAGCGCGCCGAGCGCATATTGGAGCGGCTCCAACACGTCAGCAACGCCGTGCCGCAGCCTGGGAGAAAGGCCGGTGCATGACCGACGCCGACGTCACAGCACGTCCAGTGGAATCTTGAGGTAGCGGATACCGTTGTCCTCCGGCTCCGGCATGTGGCCGGCGCGCATGTTGATCTGCACCGAGGGGAGGATCAGCGTCGGCATGCCCAATGTCCTGTCGCGGGCGGTGCGCATCGCGACGAATTGCTCTTCGGTCACGCCGTCATGGACATGGACATTCGAATCCCGCTCGGCTCCGATCGTGGTTTCCCACCGATACTCGTCGCGACCCGGCGCCTTGTAGTCATGGCACAGGAACAGCCGCGCCTCGCGCGGGAGGCTGAGCAGCCGCCGGATCGACCGGTAGAGCTGGCGCGCGTCACCGCCCGGAAAATCCGCCCGCGCGGTGCCGTAATCGGGCATGAAGATCGTGTCGCCGCAGAACACCGCGTCACCGACGACATAGGCCAGGTCGGCCGGCGTGTGCCCCGGCACGTGCAGGGCGATCGCCTCGATCTCGCCGATGGAGAGGGACTCACCGTCGTCCAGCAACCGGTCGAACTGCGATCCGTCGCGCTTGAAATCGGCACCCGCGTGGAAGAGCCGGCCGAAGACCGATTGCACGGTGACGATGTGGCGCCCGATCGCGATGCGCCCGCCCAATCGCGCCTGAAGATGCGGCGCCGCAGACAGATGGTCGGCATGCGCATGCGTTTCGAGCAGCCAGTCCACAGTCAGCCCCTGCTCCTCCACATGGGCCGCAATAGCATCCGCCGAGGCGTGCGACGTGCGTCCCGAGGCCGGATCATAATCGAGCACCGAGTCGATGATCGCGGCGCGGCGCGTGCCCGGATCATGGACCACATAGCTGGCGGTAAACGTTGCCGGATCGAAGAAAGCGCGCACCACGGGGCGCGACTGCGGCTCGCTCATGGCCTGAACCACCAGCGCGTGCGCCCGCGCCAGTGCCGCATCGGTCGAACCTTCGTTCATGACTCGCTCACTCCGTATACATTATTATATAAAGCGTGTAATTGAAAGAAGAGGTTGCGTCAAGCTTTTGAATACTCCACGGAAACCCGGCAATGGGAGGGTAGATGACGACGACTGGTGTGCCACGGACATTCGAACCTTTGCGGATTGGCGACCTCGCCCCGAACTTTTCGGCGCGCACGACGCGCGGGCTGGTGCGGCTGAGCGATTTCCACGGCCGGTGGCTGGTATTCTTCACGCACCCGGCGGACTTCACGCCGGTATGCACGAGCGAGTTCGTCGCCCTGGCGCAGATGGCAGACCGGTTCGAGGCGCTCGATTGCGCGCTGCTCGGCCTGTCGGTCGACAGTCTTTA
Source organism: uncultured Sphingobium sp. (assembly GCA_964544675.1). Taxonomy (GTDB): domain Bacteria; phylum Pseudomonadota; class Alphaproteobacteria; order Sphingomonadales; family Sphingomonadaceae; genus Sphingobium. Next base: position 4,578 of record CAZJCT010000043.1, on the reverse strand, counting down.
CTCGCACCTGGCGTGGATCCGCGCCATCAACGACCGCTTCGGGGTGGAAGTCGGCTTCCCGATCATCGAGGACCCGACGCTGGAGATCGCCAAGGCCTATGGCATGGTGGCGGCCGATGCCGTCGATGCCTCGACGGTGCGAACGACCATGTTCATCGACCCGACCGGCCATCTGCGCGCGGCGACGACTTACCCCCTTGAGGTCGGACGATCCGTCCCTGAGATATTGCGCGTGCTTCAGGCGCTCCAACGGGTCAGCGCCGGCCGGCTGCTGGCTCCGGCGAACTGGGTGCCGGGCGACGACCTGCTCTGCGAACCCGATGAAGAGGCCGGCAAGGTCCTCACGGGCGACGGTGCCACCGACTGGTTCTTCAAGCCGACACCCGATCCAAGCGCATGACCAAGCACGATCTGGAGGCAAGCGCCGATGCGCTCAAGGCGCTGGCGCATCCGGTGCGCCTCGCGATCCTGAACACATTGGTCGACGCCGAGCGATCGGTCGGAGAGATCGAGACGGTCGCCGGTATCGGCCAGCCGGCACTGTCGCAGCAACTGGCCGTGCTCCGCAATGCCGGGCTCGTCGTCACCCGCCGCGAAGCCAAGCTCGTCTTCTATCGGATCAACCGGTCGCAGTTCGTAGGGATCAGCGCCCTGCTCGACGGGATGACCGGACGCGGCGATGACGAGACAGACGCCACCGGACGGACTGCGCACCACCGCAGCCGCGGCGCGGCCGCCTTTGCACAGGTATTGCAGCAAGACAGCTGAACGCCGCACCGTTCCGAAGATCATCGACGCGATCGGCAGGTGCTGGCGAAGACCGTATTCGATGGCTGGGGCGGGAGGATTCGAACCTCCGCATGGCGGTACCAAAAACCGCTGCCTTACCGCTTGGCTACGCCCCATCGGCCGGAGCGGCTCCATATAACGCCCGATGCGGCAATGAAAAGCGGGAACCTTGCCTCTGTCGCCAACCGGCTTAAGATAGGGGACTCCCGCCGATTACCCGTTGCGCCGGCATCAGCCGCGATGGACCTTTCCTGTCGAACATGAACAGCAGCCTGCCTTCCGCCTCTCCGTTGTTCCTTCGCGAGGACGAGGTCCGCCGTGGGATCGAACTGCTGCATTTCGGGCATGCCGCGTTGATGAACGCCATGGCGCCGGTGCTGGAGGCCCATGGCCTCGGCCCTGCGCATCAGCGGGCACTGTATTTCATCGGGCGGCATGACGACCAGACCGTGGGATCGGTCCGCGCGCTGCTCGACATCACCAAACAGTCGTTCAACCGCGTCATGCTCGAACTGGTCGAGCGCGGGCTGGTCGAGACGAGACCGGGGCTTCGCGACCGGCGGCAGAAGCTCATCCGGCTGACCGACGCGGGCCGCCGTATCGAGGCCGAGCTGTTCGCACAGATCCGCGAGCGCATGGCGGCGGCCTATTCGCAGGCGGGGCAAGGCCCCGTCACCGGATTCTGGCGCGTGCTCGAAGGCCTGCTCGAACCCGACGTGCTGCGCCGGGTGGTCGCTATTCAGATCAAGCGCTGACCGCGAGCGCGCGGAGCGCCTCTCCCCGGTCGCGCGCGGCGCGAAGCGTATCGGTGAGCAGGTCGATCAGGCGGTTGTCGGCGTCCAGAACATCCAGCCCCTCGCGAGTCATGCCGCCGGGGCTCGCCACCGCGTCGGCCAGCGCCGCCGGGGTCGCATCGGCACCGCGCGCGCTCAGCGCCGCTCCGGCCACCGTCTGGAGGGCAAGCCGGTCGGCCTGCGCACGGTCCATGCCCAACCGCTCCGCAGCCGCCGCAAGTGCATCGACAAAGCGATAGACAAAGGCGGGACCGCAGCCGGACACCGCCGTCGCCAGATCGAACGCCGCTTCGTCGCCGAGCCGTTCGACAAGGCCGAGCGGGGCGAGCAGCGCTTCGACCCGGTCCACCGCGTCGGGCGCGGTCCCGTCCTCGGGGCGCACCAGCACCACGCCGTCACCCGTTGCAACGGGAAGATTGGGCATCAGCCGCACCAGCGCGCCCGCACCCGGCAACGCCGCGCGCAGCAGGTCGAGCGGCAGCCCGGCGAGGATCGAGAGGATGACGCTGTCACCGGGCAGACGCTCGTTCAGCCCCGGCGCGATTGCGCCAAGCTGCTGCGGCTTGAACCCCAGCAGGACAAAGCTGCCGTCCGCCAGCCGGTCGGGCAGGTCGGGCGAGGTACACACCCCGCCGGGTGCGGGCCTGCCGCTTGGATCGGTGACGGTAACGAGGTCAGGCGCCAGCCCGGCGCTGAGCCAGCGATTGAGGATCGCGCCGCCCATATTGCCGCATCCGACGAGATGGACCGGCGAACGCCAGCCCGTCAGCGGCCGAGCCTCCGGCATCTCAGGCCTCGCCGTGCGTTTCGATCAGGCTGGCGGCCAGCGCCTCGGTCGGCGTCTTGCCGCCCCACATCACGAACTGGAACACCGGATAGAAGCGCTCGCACTCGTCAAGCGCGGTCTCCACCAGCAGTTGAGCATGGTCGAGCGACAAGGCGCCCGACGCGCCGATCAATGCGCCGTGGCGGAACAGGACCGTGCCGTTGCTCGACCACATTTCGAAATGGCCGAGCCAGAGCTGCTCGTTGATGAGCGAGATCGCCTCGTAGATGCCGCCCCTCTTGTCCTCCGCGACACGGATGTCGGGCAGCACGAGCATCTGAAGCACCTGGTCGTCCTCGCGCCAGATCGCGCGGATTTCATATTCGGTCCAGCTGCCCTGATAGCGGGCGCTGATCTCGTCCTCCGACACCTGCTCGAACGGCCATTCATGCGCCTCGAAATAGGCCGCGAGCATGTCGATCGGCTCGGCCTCCTGTGCGCCCTGGGCGAATTCGTCGCGGTCAATCATGCGGTGGCGCCCGTCCTTCGGGATGTGGTCTGTCGCCCGCTCCCTAGCACAGAGTGGCGGCAGCCCAAAGCGCCGGGCCGGACCGGTGAACAAATGCGGGGACAAGTTGCGGAAAATCTGTGGATAACGGCCGCACCCCGCGACCGGTCAGCCGGCGCCGCCAGCGCCGCTGGCCGCTTCCAGCGCGGCAATCCGCGCCTCCAGCAGTTCGACCCGCTCGCGCGCTTCCGCCGCCATCGCCTTGGTCGCCTCGAACTCCTCGCGAGAGACGAGGTCGAGCCCGCCGATCCATTCCTTGGCGCGGTCGCGCGCGGTCGCCTCGAACTCGCGCCCCATGCCGGCAACGGTGCCCGCCACGCCGTTCAGCATCTTGGACAGGTCATCGAAAAAACGGTTCTCGCTCTGCATGGCAGCCTCGCTTGGAGAAGTTTGGGGTCTGCCGCTATATCTGGGTGCTGAAAGCGGGTGCGACAAGCGTCTCCGCATCAGGATTGCGTCGGTCGATCTCGAAGCTCAGATAAGCCGCGAAGCAGAGCCACGCGATATAGGGCACCAGCAGCACGGCAGCGAGCGGGCGAATACGCGCGAACAGCAGCGCGCAGACGAGCGTCAGCAGCAGGATCAGGATGATGAGGTAAAACGCCAGCGTCGCCTCGTGCGCGGCGAAGAACAGCGGCGACCAGGCATAATTGCAGACGAGTTGGACGACGAACAGCGTGATCGCCAGCCCCCGGCCCGGTGCGCGGCGCGCGGTCACGATCAAGGCGAGCGACAGGCCGAGCAGCACATAAAGCACCGGCCAGACCGTGCCGAACACCCAGCCCGGCGGCGTCAACACCGGCTTGTCCAGAGCCGCAAACCATTGATTCTGGTAGCCGCTATTGGCGGCGTAGCCTGACGCTGTGCCAAGCAGCACGATAATCGACACGCAGAACAGCGCCCAACGGAAGTAACTCATGCGCAATTGAGACTTGGAAGCGATCTCGTTCATTACGTACATCCGCTCCGTTCCACCGGGCGCGAATCCCCGGTTACATGGGATCGACCGTGCGCTCTGTGGTAGGATTCGCCCGGCCGGGCAACGGATTTCGTTGCGCAGCGGCAAAAAGGCGTTCGGCGCCCCTATCGGTGGGCCAGGATCAGGAACTCGATATTGCCTTCCGGCCCGGTGATGGGGCTCGGTACCACGCCCTCGACGGTCCAGCCGCCTTGCGTGAACCAGTCGCTTGCTTCGCGGCAGACGCGCTCGTGAACCGCCGGGTCGCGGACCACGCCGCCCTTGCCCACCTCCTCGCGCCCCGCCTCGAACTGGGGCTTGATGAGCGCGACGACCTGCGCGTGGGGCGCGGCGAAGGACAGGGGCCGCTCCAGCACCTTGGCGAGCGAGATGAAGCTGGCGTCGCACACGATGATGTCGACCGGCTCCGCGACATGCTCGGCGGTCAGCACCCGTGCGCTGGTCTGCTCGTGGACGACGACCCTGGGGTCGCTTCGCAGCTTCCAGGCGAGCTGGTTGGTGCCGCTGTCGATCGCATAGACGCGCACCGCCCCGCGTGTCAGCAGGACGTCGGTAAAGCCCCCTGTCGAGCTGCCGACGTCCATCGCCACCAGCCCGGCCGGGTCGATCGCGAAATGGTCGAGCGCATGGGCGAGCTTGATGCCGCCGCGCGAGACCCAGGGATGGTCGCGCCCGCGCACCT
>CAZJCT010000042.1:0-21028 GCA_964544675.1 uncultured Sphingobium sp. | reverse complement strand
TGCCGCAGATCGAGGTGACGTTCGACATCGACGCCAACGGCATCGTCAACGTGTCCGCCAAGGACAAGGGCACCGGCAAGGAGCAGCAGATCCGCATCCAGGCTTCGGGCGGCCTCAGCGACGCCGACATCGACCAGATGGTCCGGGATGCCGAGCGCTTCGCCGAGGAGGACAAGAAGCGGCGTGACGCAGCTGAGGCGAAGAACAACGCCGAGAGCCTGGTCCACACCACCGAGCGCCAGCTCGAGGAGCATAAGGACAAGATCGACGACACGCTTCGCGGTGAGATCGAGACCGCTGTCGCCGCGACCAGGACCGCGATCGAGGGTGGCGATTCCGAGGCGATGAAGACCAAGGCGCAGGAACTGGCGCAGGTCGCGATGAAGCTCGGCCAGATGATCTACGAGAAGGAACAGGCCGCGCAGGCCTCGCCCGGCGCGGAAGGTCCGGCAGCGGCGAAGGACGACGATGTCGTCGATGCCGAATTCTCCGAGGTCGATGACAACAACAAGGCGTGATCGTGCAGTTGGACCGTCATTCCCGCGAAAGCGGGAATCCAGAGTGGAAGGCATCATCTTCTGTAACCCTGGACCCCCGCGTTCGCGGGGGTGACGGCTTCTGGCGGGGGCTGAACTGATGGACGCCGAACTCGATTATTATCAGCGACTTGAGGTCGCCCGCGACGCCGACGGGGCGACCATCAAGAGCGCGTACCGCAAGCTGGCGATGAAATATCACCCCGATCGCAATCCGGGGTGCCAGGACAGCGAGGCGCGCTTCAAGGCGCTGAGCGAAGCCTATGATTGCCTGAAGGACTCGCAAAAGCGGGCCGCCTATGATCGCTACGGCCATGCCGCCTACACCCAGGCGGCAGGCGGTGGTGGCGGTGGCGGCGGGCAGGGCGGCTTCGGCGGCGGCTTCTCCGACATCGGCGACATTTTCGAGACGATCTTCGGCCAGGGTTTCGGTGGCGGCGGGCGTCAGCAGACGCGGCGCGGGGCCGACCTGCGCTACGATCTCGAGATCAGCCTGGAGGATGCGTTTCGCGGCAAGCGCGAGACGATCACCATCGAAGTCTCCGCGCCGTGCGACGAATGCGACGGCAGCGGTGCCACGCCCGGCACCGGCGTCGACACCTGCACGACCTGTGCCGGCCACGGCAAGGTGCGCGCGCAGCAGGGCTTTTTCGTGGTCGAGCGGACCTGTCCGTCGTGCCATGGCGCGGGGCAGGTCATCAAGTCGCCCTGCCGCGCCTGCCGGGGTGAAGGGCGGGTCGATCGCACCAAGACGCTCAACGTCGATATCCCGCCCGGCGTGGATGAAGGCACGCGAATCCGCCTGTCGGGCGAGGGCGAGGCGGGGATGCGCGGCGCGCCTCCGGGCGATCTCTACATCTTCCTCCACCTGCGCCGGCACCAGATTTTCGAGCGCGACGGGACGACGCTGTTCTGCCGCGTGCCTGTCAGCTTCACGACGGCGGCGCTCGGCGGCGACATCGCCGTGCCGGGCATCGATGGCGCGATGACGCTGATCCGCATTCCGGCGGGCATCCAGTCGGGCAAGCAGCTTCGTCACCGCGGCGTCGGCATGCCCGTCCTCAACGGACGGGGACGCGGCGATCTGGTGGTTCAGGTCGATGTCGAGACGCCGACCCACCTCAGTGCGCGGCAGAAGGAACTGCTCGAGGAATTCCGCGCGACGGAAACGGGTGAGGAATGCCCGCAGTCGACCGGTTTCTTCGACAAGCTCAAGGGCCTGTGGAGCGAGATCAAGGACGCGTAGGACCTCGCAGCAACGCTACTTTGTCGAGCAACTGGATACTGCAATACCGGCGTTCAATCGCGCCCCGCCGGGTCATCGCACGAAGCAGACGCGCGATGACCTCGCGAGAGGTGCCGAGCTGGTCGGCAAGGGTGGCCTGCGACGAATGCACCGTGCCGCCCTTGTCGGCGAGTTCAACAAGAAGTCGGGCGAGACGTGCGTCGAGTGACAAACGCATGCTCAGTTCCATTGCCGTCATGAGTTCGAACAGCCGCGCCGAAAGCTGATCGAAAAGCACAGCGAGAAAGGCGGGATCGGTATGCGCCAATGCGCGCGCCGCGGACCCGTCGATCCGGGCGAGGCAAACTCCTTCGGCGCCCGCCTCTGCATGCGCCGGATAGGGGCTTGCACGGAACAGGCTATTGATCCCCAGCAGACAGGTCTGACCGGGGAGAATGCGGTACAGCGTTCCCTGCCGCCCATCCTCGCTGAGATAATAGACACGGATGGACCCGCTACCGACAAAGTAAGCGCCGCTTACTGCGTCGCCGGGTGCAATGAGTGGGCTTCCCGCCTCGGCCTTGATGATCCGGGCAGAAGCGCGGAGCGCTGCACGGCTGTCAGCTGCGAGCCGGTCTGCGAACGCCAGGGCTATGTCGAGTGGGTCCATCCGTTCGGTTCCCGTCAGGCAAGAGGGGCGGCGAAGGCGGTCGCTTCGGTGACTTCCGTAATGGTGTCGAAAGGAAGGCCGACACGTTCATGCGCGCGCCGCACCGCATCGGCGTCCCGTGCAAGATTAACGCAGAAAGCCCGGCCATCTGCCAGGCCGGCGTGAACGCGCAGGCTGATGACGCCTTCCTCGGCGCAGGCCACGAGATACTCTCTATGGAACGCCGCAAAATCGACAGCTGAAATTCCGCTGGGGAACGTGCCCGATGCGCTGTCATGTGTGTCGATGAACATTTTCATGATGCCTCCTATTCGGCACCCAAAAGGGGGGCCGCAGCGGGTCATCGCAAACGCTGGCGCGATATTCCGGAACAGATGTTACATTTCACCTTCCAGTTGCATACGCAGTTCCCGGATCAACGCGCCGATGGCCGGCAGCCGTGCCTCTTCCTCGTCGAGTATGGCCATGAACAGCGCCCGCTTGTTCGCTATCGCGTCCACGCCCCCTGACAGGGGCGCGGCCGACAGGACGATATCGACCAGCCGGTCGGCGGCATGGAGCCGGCCCCAGAGATAGTCATTCTCGCGATAGGCTCTGCTAAAGAAGGCGCCGAAGGTATTGAACTCGATACCTTTCAGCGTCGCTGCCGCGCCGCCTGACCGCAACGCGGTGGCGTCGTCGGGAGAAATGCGATCGACCTTGATCGGATCATATTCGTCGAGCCCCTCATCCTGAAGGATGGGCAGCGTCGCGATGTCGAAGAAGGGAAAGCCGATATAGGCGCGGAGCATGCGCCTTCGCTCCGCCAGCGGCAGTGCGGCCAGCAGTGGTGCCAGATCGCGTTCCACGGCCAGATCGAGCGCGCCGAGATCGCCCGCCGCGGCAAGCGCGTCGAGCATCGCGCCCGGAGCCGACAGCGCCTCTGCCGCCTGGCGGCGCAGCGTCTCCGACTGCAATGCGGCATCCGCCTGCGCCATGTAGCGCGCGATCGCGTCGTAGCACAGGTCGCGCACCGCCATCAGCGCGCTGTCGGAGGCATTCTCCTCGCCTGCCTCGCGGCTGTCCGCCTGATGCTCCGCGAGACGGCGCGCCAGGAAGCGCAGACGACGGATACGGAAGGCGACATCATGCGCGCGCAGAAAGGCGATGGCGGCGGGCGTGTCGACCGGGCGTCCGGCCGGGGTCGTGAACACATCCGCGCCGCTCGCCGCCAGATGCGCGTGAAGCCGCGCCTCGACGGCCGCCGCGTCGAGCTTGCCGTCCGCCAGCCGGACGATCAGGGCCGCACGCTCGGTAACGATCGCGCTGAGCTTCAGCCGCCCATAAGCGACATAGGCGAATCCCGCCCCCTGCGCCGCACGGCGGTGCATCCGGGCGCGCCATGATGCGAGCCGCGACGGCGTGGGCCGGTCGAGGAACAGTGGCTGGCCGATCGTGTCCTCGATGGCGGCGTCGATGACCGGGCGCATCGTCGCGACGACGCGGCCCAGCCGGTCGATGCTGCGCGCGCGGCGGGCGATGGCTTCCAGCTCGTCACGGATCGGCTGCTCGCGCGGGATGGTGCTGACCGCCCCGAAGATCGCGCGGAAAAAGCCGGGCGAGGCGGCGGAGGAGCCGTTGCAGGTCACCGCGCGCGGGGTCGGCTCGATATAGACGAAGCGCCGGTCGACCTCACGCCGCGCGGGGCGGTTGGGCAGGGCCGAGGCCGCCTGGCCGAACGGCGCGTTGGCGAGGACCGACCCGTCGATCAGCGCGGCATCCTCCGCTTGGCCGGCGGCGAACTGCTGCGGCAGCACGCGGCGAAGGAAGGCCTCGCGTCCGGGCCACGAGCGGCCCTCGCGCGCCAGTACCGCGTCAAGTTCGCGCACCGTGAACGCGGGAAAGGCCCCGGGGAAGCTCGCCGTCGCGCGCGCCGCGAAGACCAGCTCGGGCGCATCGGCGAAATCACGCGGCCGATCCCCGCGCGCACCGAAGCCGAGCGTCAGCCGATGCTCCAGCTCGGTCACGCTTTGCGGGCTGTTGAGCCGCAGCGTCACGGGATGGCCGGTGAAGTCGGTCGCGGAGACGAACAGGTCGAGCGGGTGGCGGGCGGGAAGCAGCGGCGGCCCGCACGGTTCGGCCGCCATGGCGTCGAACGCGCCCAGCAGCAGCTCGGAAAAGCGCGCGCCGTCGAAGGGGGGCGAGAACCAGCGGGCGCGCACGAAGCTGGCGAGCTTGCGCCGCACCTCCTCGCGCGTTTCGGGGGCAACGCTGTGCTTCACGCTGTCATTGCCGCGCCGCCAGAGGGCCCACAGGATCGGCGCGGCCCAGAATTTCGTCGAGCGCACCACCGGCCGGTCGTCCCTGTACTGGAGGACCTCCGCGTCGGCCTTCTCGAGCCAGAGCGCGGTCAGCGGTTCGAGCGACTGGCCGGTCTCGATCGCCTGCGCGAGGAAAACCGCATTGATCCCGCCCGCGCTGGCCCCGGACAGGATATCGACCAGCACGCGCAGCCGCAGGCCGGCCGCATCCTCGATCGCGCTCAACAGATGGTGATAGGCGGCCGCAGTCCCACCGCGCGCCTCCGGCTCGCCCGCGTGGAAAGCACGGCTCGCGCGGGCAAGGTGCCATATCTCCTTGCTGATGCCGTGCATGTACACGGCAAGGCTGACCCCGCCATAGCAGACCAGCGCCAGCCGCAGCTCCTTCTCCCGCATGGCCGCAGCATGACAGGTCTAGCCGGCGCGCTCAAGCACCGCCCAGATCGGCAGATGATCCGACGCGCGGCGGGCGAGGGGACTGGCGTGCACGCCCCGGTCGACGCAGCGCAAGCCCGTGTCATGGATGATACGGTCGAGCGCCGCGATCGGCTGGCGCGCATGATAGCTTCGCCCCGTATCGAGAATGACATGGTCGCGCCCGAAATCGCGCAGGCAGCCGCGCGCCGCGCTCCATTCGTTGGTGTCGCCGGCAAAGACCGTCGGCAGGCCGGGGCGATGCTCCCGCGCGATGGCGGCGGCGGCGAGGAGTGCTGCCGCCTGCCGCCGCCGCCACAGCCCCGACAGGTCGAGATGCATGCCGAACAGCCGGAAGCCGACGTCCCCCGAACGAAGGTCGGCGCTGACCGCGCCTCGCGGTTCCAGACAGGGGAGGTGGTGGACGTCGTGCGCGGTGACTTCGACGCCTTCGCGCACCAGGATCGCATTGCCGTGCCAGCCCATCGACCGCCCGTCGATCGACAGCGGCACCGCGCGATAGGGGCTGTGCGCTTCCAGCAGCAGCGGCGGCAGCACGGCATGGCGGATGCCGAACCGCCGGTCGGCCTCCTGCAGGGCGATCACGTCGGCGTCGATCTCGTTCAGCACCTCGATGATTCGTTCGGGGTTGCGGCGGCGGTCGGTGCCGATGGCCTTGCGGATGTTGTAGGAGGCGATCTTCATGAATGCGCCGCTACTAGGCGCGCCGCGCCCGGGAGTTCCACGCGCCGATCTCCGACATTATTCAACAACAATTATGATGGCCGCTTCTTGAACAGCACATGTGCGGCAAATGCCCGGCGGTCCTTGATCGGTTCCGCCTGAAACCGAACTATTGCGTTCTTGGCCGCTGCGATGTCGGCGACGACCTCGGATTTTGTCAGCCTGACAAGGGGGTCGTAATCGGCGGCGTGGCGCTTTTCCTGTAAGGCAACGAAGTTGTTGGCAAAATCTTCAATGGCTTTTGGAAACTTCGCGATAATTCCGTCCTTACATGCCGACTTGGCGAAGCCGTGCTCCAACGCACGGTAGGTTTGTCGCCATGCATGCTTACTTCTTACGGCGCTTGACCCGCCGACCAAGAGGTCAGCACAGGTCCGCGACAAGCAGTGGAACAGGGCATAATAAGCCGAACTGGTCGCTCGGCGCAGGCTGACTTGCGAGGGCTTTCCCTTACAAGATCTGACCAGAATGTTCGCTGAATCGATCAGGTCAAGCGGCTTCATGCCGTAAGCGGTCGTTGTCGCGTTTGCTGATAAAGCGGAAGATAGGAAATCTCGACTCCTTGCGCTCTTCCAATGTGGGGCGCACATGCCGGGCCAGTCCCGCAAGCTTGTGCGATTCGAGGGCCGCCATCTCGGAAGCGAAAACCACCGTTATCCGGAGTATGGGCTCGTCGTCGCTATCAAGGTCAGGCTTGACTTCGATGCTGTCGATCTCCGCGTCGGCAAAACGGGCTTTGACGATCCCAGAGATAACGTCCTCCAGGGACTGCGCCATTTCGATCACCTCACCTGCTGCGAGCCGAAAGCTAACATTGCCATGGTATCTAGGCAACCTGACCTTCGGGTTAAAGAGCCCCCTATCGCCACTCGACGGATTGCGTTCGCCGTCTGTTCCTATTAGGTCGCGATGATGGCCAAGCCCAAGCGATCCTATGTCTGCCTCGAGTGCGGAACGCCCAGCCCGCGCTGGCAGGGGCAGTGCGACGGTTGCGGGGCGTGGAACAGCCTGAGCGAGGAGGCGCCCGTCACCGCCTTTGCCGCGCGGCACGATCTGGCGAAGGGCGGGCGCGCGGTCGAGCTGATCGGGCTCGACAGCGAGGTGGCGCTGCCCGAGCGGCTGTCGACTGGAATCGCCGAGTTCGACCGGGCGATCGGCGGCGGGCTGGTCGGCGGATCGGCGACGCTGATCGGCGGCGATCCCGGCATCGGCAAGTCGACCCTGCTGCTGCAGGCGGCGGCGGAGGTGGCGCGCGCCGGCCATAGGTCGGTCTATATCAGCGGGGAGGAAGCGGCGGATCAGGTGCGGCTTCGCGCCCGCCGTCTGGGGCTGGGCGATGCGCCGGTGCAACTGGCGAGCGCCACGTCGGTGCGCGATATCCTCGCGACGCTCACGACTGCGGGTGCGCCGCCCGCGCTGGTGGTGATCGACTCGATCCAGACGATGCACAGCGACGTGGTGGAATCGGCTCCCGGCACCGTCAGTCAGGTCCGCGAAAGCGCGCATGAGCTGATCCGCTATGCCAAGGGCGCGGGCGCTTCGCTGATCCTGGTGGGCCATGTCACCAAGGACGGCAGTCTCGCGGGGCCGCGCGTGCTGGAGCATATGGTCGACACCGTGCTCAGCTTCGAGGGCGAACGGAGCCATCAGTATCGCATCCTGCGCAGCGTCAAGAACCGCTTTGGCGGCACCGACGAGATCGGCGTTTTCGCGATGCAGGAGCAGGGGCTGGCGGAGGTCAGGAACCCCAGTGCGCTGTTCCTCACCGACCGGGCGGAGAGCGTCACCGGCGCGACGGTGTTCCCGGCGATGGAGGGCACGCGGCCCGTGCTCGTCGAGATCCAGGCGCTGACCGTCCGGCTGGCGAGCGGCGCGACGCCGCGCCGTGCGGTGGTGGGCTGGGACAGCGGACGCCTCGCCATGGTGCTGGCGGTGCTGGAGGCGCGCTGCGGGCTCAGCTTTTCCTCGTGCGAGGTCTATCTCAATGTGGCCGGCGGCTATCGGCTTCAGGACCCCGCCGCCGACATGGCGGTTGCGGCGGCTTTGGTGTCGGCGCTGGCGGAACGTCCGGTTCCGGGCGACGCCGTGCTGATGGGCGAGATCGCGCTGTCGGGGGAAATCCGACCGGTCGCCCACACCGGCCTCCGGCTGCGCGAGGCCGCGAAGCTGGGTTTCACGCGCGCTTATGGCCCGCGCGGCATGACCGAGGGACCGAGCGGGCTGGCGATCAGCGGCTATGGCGCTCTCGGCCCGCTGGTTGACCAGATACTCGGCCGGGGATAGCGCTGCGGCATGACCGCCCTCGACATCGTCGTCCTGCTGCTGATCGGCGGCAATGCCCTGCTCGGCATCCGTCGGGGTTTCACCGCCGAGGTGCTGTCGATGCTGGCGCTGATCCTCGCCATCGTCGCGGTGCGGCTGTTTCATGCGCCCTTCACCGATTTGCTGACCGCGTTCGTCGGGACGGGCAGCGGCGCGGCGGTGCTGTCCTTCGCGCTGCTGTTCGGGCTGGTCTGGTATGGCGGCAAGATGCTCGCCGGCGCGATCGGCGGGCGGATGCGCGCGTCGGCGGTGGGACCGGTCGATCGCGTGCTCGGCGGCGGGTTCGGCGCGCTCAAGGGCTTGCTGATCGCAACCGTCGTCTTCGTCGCCTTCGCGATCGTCTATGACACGCTCTACGGCGCCGATGCCCCCCGGCCCGACTGGATGCGCGAATCGCGCACCTATCCCTTGCTCAACGCCAGCGGCCGCGCGATGAGCGAATGGCTCGCCGAACGGCGGCGGCAGGGCGGCGTGCTGGGCGGCGAGAATGAGCCGGCAGAGGAAAGCTCCTGACTGGCGCTTTAACTTTGCACCCTCTCATCATAAGTTAGCGCCGATGGCGCCGCTCTACACCACCGACATTTTGCGCCTCGCGGCTTCGGTCGCGCAATGGCCGCCGCTCAGCGATGCACAGGGCGAGGCCGAACGGCGGTCGCCAACCTGCGGCAGCCGGGTCTCCGCCGGCGTGCGCGTGGACCACGAAGGGCGAGTCGCGGCCATCGGGCTGACGGTCAACGCCTGCGCGCTCGGGCAGGCGTCGAGCGCGGTTCTGGCCGAACGGGCGGCGGGGCTCGACAGCGCCGCGATCGCCGCCGCGCGCGACTCATTGCGCGCCTATCTGGCGGGGACAGCCGACACGCTGCCCGACTGGCAGGGCATGGACCATCTCTCGCGGGCGCGGCCGTATCCCGCGCGCCATCCTTCGATCCTGCTCCCGTTCGACGCCTTGCTCGGTGCGATCGCGGGTGCGTTGGCGGCCCAGGGAGCTTCCGGGGAGCGCGCGCATGGCTGAACCCTCGGCGGGCGTCGAACTGCTGCTTGGCGACGGCGTCGTCATGCTGGCGGCGGCTCTGGCCTGCGTCATTCCGTTCCGGCGCCTCGGGCTTGGTGCCGTCCTCGGCTATCTGGTGGCCGGCGCGGCGGTCGGACCTTATGGCTTCGGGCTGGTCGGCGGCGGCGAGAGCATATTGGCCATCGCCGAGATCGGTATCGTCCTCCTGTTGTTTCTCGTCGGGTTGGAGCTTCACCCCGCGCGGCTCTGGCGTCTCAAGCGCGATATTTTCGGCCTCGGCCTCGTGCAGGTGGTACTGTGCGGCGTCGTGCTGGCGGCGCTCATCTACGTCGGGACGAGCTTCACCTTCGGCGCTGCCGTCGCGCTGGGCCTGCCGCTCGCCCTGTCGTCGACGGCGCAGGTGCTGCCGGGCCTTAAATCGAGCGGCCGGATCAACTCGCCCTTCGGGGAAAAGGCGTTCTCGATCCTGTTGCTTCAGGATCTGGCGCTGGTGCCGCTGATCACCATCATCGCCAGCCTGTCGCGCAATCCCGACGACCTCGGCGGACCTCCCGGCTGGCAGATGGCGCTTTACACGCTGCTGGCCATTCTGGGCCTCGTGCTGGCCGGACGGTTCGTCCTGGCGCCGCTGCTGAGGCTGGTCGGACGTTTCGGAGAGCGTGAGCTGTTCGTCGCGGTCGGCCTGTTCACCGTGCTTGCCGCAGCATCGCTGATGCACGCACTCGGCCTGTCGGCGGCGCTCGGTGCGTTCGTGGCGGGGGTGATGCTGGCGGATTCGCCGTATCGGCACGAGATCGAATCGGACGTCGAGCCGTTCCGGTCCATCTTGCTGGGGCTGTTCTTCGTCGCGGTGGGCATGGTGCTCGATATCGGCGTGATCATCGCCGACCCGTTGCTCATCATCGGCGCGGCGCTGCTGCTCGTCGCGGTCAAGACGCTCCTCATCACCGGAATTGCGCGGCTGTTCGGAATGGATCTGACCAACGCCTTCGGCCTGGGGCTGCTGCTCAGCCAGGGCGGCGAGTTCGGCTTCGTTCTGTTCAGCCAGGCGCGCGATGCGCTGCTGATCGAGCCCCAGGCGGCGACGATGTTCAGCGCCATCGTCACCGTCTCGATGATGACGACGCCGTTCCTCCTGGGCCTCGCCCGGCGCTTCGAGATGCTGCGGCCAAAGCGAGAGGAAACGCTCGACGGGCCGGAGTCCGCGCCGCCCGCGCGCGCGATCATCGTCGGCTATGGCCGCTTCGGCCAGACCGTCGCGCAGCTGTTGATGGGCACCGGCTGCGCGGTCGTCCTGATCGACAGGAAGCCCGCGCAGATCGAACGGTCGAGCACGTTCGACACCAAGGTCTATTATGGCGACGGCACCCGGCTCGACCTGCTGCGCCGCGCGGGCGCGGAGGAAGCCAATGTCATCGCCTTCTGCATGGACGATCCCGCCTTCGGCCCGGAGCAGGTCAGGCCCGTGATCGAGGCCTTTCCCCAGGCGTCGATTTTCGTGCGCGCCTTCGACCGGCGCCAGCTGATCGCGCTCAACTCGGAGGAGGTGGCGGGTGTCACGCGGGAGACGTTCGAGTCGGCGATCCGCATGGGGCTCGACGTGCTGGATTCGCTGGGGCTCGCCGCCGATCAGATCGTCGATGTGGAGCGCCAGTATCGCGAGAATGACCGGCAGCGGCTCGACAAGCAGATTGCCGAGGGCAGCATGTATGCCGCCAAGGAGCTGATGTTCCGTCCCGGCCGCACGATGAAGCTGGCGGACGAGGTTCTGCTGGGCGACCAGGCATGATGGAGGCGCGCCGATGATCCTGTCCACCCTGGCGGCCTTGTCCGCCGCCCTCGCCATTGCGGCGGGCGCATTCGGCGCGCATGGCGCCTCCAGCCCGCAGGCGGCGGAGTGGCTGCGCACCGGTGGCATGTACCAGCTCATTCATGCTGTCGCGGTGCTGATGCTCGCGGGTCAGGCGCGCGGGGCGGCGTGGCTGCTGCTCGTCGGCGCGGCGATCTTTGCTGGGACGCTCTACGCCATGGCGGTGGGCGGGCCGCGCCTGCTGGGGGCGGTCACCCCGATCGGCGGCACGCTGATGATCGCCGGATGGCTGTGGGCCGCGTGGCTGTTCGCGCGGGGGTGAGCCTTGGCGCTGACTTGCGCGTGACCCCTTAGGAATGACGGTCGAGAGATGAGCCCTGACTGCCCTCAGGCGGTGCCGCTCGCCCGTTCGCGGTCGAGAAAGGCTTCCACAGCGGCCATGTCGACGCTCTTGTCGAGATAGGTCTGGCCGATCCCGCGCGCGAGAAGGAAGGGGACCGATCCGCCAGCCTTCTTCTTGTCGTGGCGCATATGCTCGACCAGCCGCGCACCTGTCGCCTCGACGCCCGCGCTGGCGAGGTCATGCGGCAGTCCGGCCTGGCTGAGGTGACGGGCGACCCGCTTCGCATCCTCGACCGCACAAAGACCTTGCGCCGCCGAGAAGCGGAAAGCGAGCGCCATGCCCGCCGCCACGGCCTCGCCATGCAGGAGACGCGCGGAATAGCCCGTTTCCGCTTCCAGCGCGTGTCCGAAGGTGTGACCGAGGTTGAGGAGGGCACGGCGCCCCGTCGTCTCGCGCTCGTCATCCGCCACGATTGCGGCCTTGGCGGCGACGCTGACCGCGATGGCATGCGCGCGGGCGTCGCTGTCTCCCGACAGGAGGCGCTCGCCATGCGCCTCGCACCAGCCGAAGAAATCGGGATTGTCGATGAGGCCGTACTTCACCACCTCGGCATAGCCTGCCCGCACCTCGCGCGGGTCGAGCGTGTCGAGCGTGGTGGGGTCGATCAGCACGAACGAGGGCTGGTGGAAGGCGCCGACCAGATTCTTGCCCGCGCGGGTGTTGATCGCGGTCTTGCCCCCGACGCTCGAATCGACCTGCGACAGCAATGTCGTCGGTATCTGGATGAACTGGCAACCACGCTTCACGACCGCTGCGGCAAAGCCGATCAGGTCGCCGATCACGCCGCCGCCAAGCGCGATGATATGGTCGCTCCGTTCGACCTCGTTCGCCAGCAGCGCGTCGATCAGCTGTTCGAGGTGCGCCCAGCTCTTGGTGGCTTCGCCCGGCGGCAGGGTGACGAGGCGCGCCGCGTGGCCCGCCTGTTCGAGCGAGGCCTGGAGGCGTGGCCATTGCGTGCGTGCGACATTCTCGTCGGTGACGACGGTGAACGGACGACCGGTGGCGAAGCGTCCCAGCAACGCGCCCGCGCGGTCGATCAGGCCGTCGGCAATCGCGATGTCATAGCTTCGTTCGCCGAGGCTGACGGGGATCAGCTGCATGTTTCGAGCGCCTTCAGTATATGGTCGACCGTCACGTCGTGGGGCGTTGCGGTGCTGACGATGCGGATCGGCGCCAGCGCATAGACCGGATTGCGCTGGGCGGCCAGTTCGGTGATGACGACGCGCGGGTCCCTGTTCTTGAGGAGCGGGCGTCCGCCCTTGCGCGATACTCGGTCGACCAGCACGTCGATGTCGGCATCGAGCCAGATCGCGATGCCCCGGTCGAGGATCAATGCCCGCGTTTCCTCGTTCATGAACGCGCCGCCGCCCGTCGCGATGACATGAGGCGGCCCGTCCATCAGCCGCTGGATCACTCGCCGCTCGCCGTCGCGGAAATACGCCTCGCCGAAGCGCTCGAAGATGTCCTCGATGCTCATGCCCGCTGCCTCAACGATGGCATCGTCGGCATCGACGAAAGGCAGCCCCAGCCGCTGCGCCAGCCGCCTCCCGACCGTCGTCTTGCCTGCCCCCATCATCCCGACCAGCACGAGCGAGCGCTTGACCGGCCCCATTTCGTTTTTGCGGTTTCGCTGCATATGGCGCGGGGCTATACAGCCTGCAGCGCCACAGGCAAAATTCCCGACAAACATATAAAGGAGGCCCGTCGAAGGGCCGCAGCAGCAATGAAAATCCGACAGGCTTCCTATCCTTCGCACCGCCGCCGCAATCCGCTCGTCCTGCCTGCGATCGCCATCGCCGCGCTGATCGTCGCCCTGTTCGTCTGGGCCTGGATCGAGGGCGGCGCGCAGCCGGTTGCGCAGGTCGAAAAGGTCATCCCGGCGGAGCGTCTGGGCCGCTGATGCCGGGGAGCAGGAGGCTGTGGACCGGAGTCGCTGGCGCGGCGCTGCTTGCGGCGGCGCTGCCCGTGGTGGCGCAGGACGGACCTGAATCGCTCCTCCCGCCGGGATTCGGCGATCCGGTTCCCGCCACGCCCCAGCCCGGAACGCCGCAGACGCCGACATCCGGCGCACCTGCGACGTCCGCATCGCCCTCGGGTGGCACCACGCTGGCGCTTCCCGATGACTCGAGCCTGCCTCCGCTCGGCAATGAGGCCGGCGAGGAAGAGGCAGAGGAAGAGGACCCCGCCAAATATGACCTTCCGCCGACGGCGCGGCGGTCGCTCGCCCGGATCGGCCTGCTGGGGCCGGAGAATGGCGGGATCGCCGCCGAGTCGTTCGGGCCGGTGCGAGGGCGTTTCCTTGCCGGGCTGATGCGCGGAACGCGCCTGCCGCCGGTGTCGCGCTGGGCATCGATCGTCACGCGCCGGGTGCTGTTGTCGGAGATGAGCACCCCGTCCGACATCAACGGCGCCGACCTGGCCGCCGAGCGTGCCGCGCTGCTGCTTCGCATGGGCGAGGCGGACGCCGCGCGACTGCTGGTTCAGGACGTCGATTCGCCCGATTTCACGCCGCGCCTCTACGAGGTCGCGATGGACAGCTATCTCGCGGCGGCGGACCCTGCGGGCTTCTGCCATCTGCTTCCCGCCGCCGCCGATACGGTGGACAGCGCGCGCTGGTTCATGGCGCGCGCGATCTGCGCGTCGTTCCAGGTGGAACAGGGGACGGCGAGTTCGCTGCTCAACCAGGCTGCCTATCAGGGCAAGATGCGCGGCATCGACTATCGCCTCGCGGAAAAGGTGGTGGCGAGCGGCCCCAACAGCCGTCGTTCGGTGCGAATCGAGTGGGAAGGGGTGACGACGCTTGACCCCTGGCGCTTCGGTCTCGCCACCGCGACCAATGTCGATATTCCCGATACGCTCTATGCGACCTCGCCGCTGCCGCTGCGCGCATGGGAAGCCCGCGCGCCGATGGTGCCGCTCGTCCGCCGCATTCCCGCCGTGGCCGCCGCATCGCGCATGGGGGTGATGTCGGGCGCGGCGCTGGTCGATTTCTACAGCCAGCTGGGCGATCCCGATCTGCAGGATCGCGGGCCGGAGGGGCTCTTTTCCGCCTTCCGCCGCGCTTATGGCGCCGACACGATCGGCGGACGGATCGACGGCATGCGCGATTTCTGGTCGCTGCCGCCGGCCGACGGCTATCCTGCCGGACCGGGAGGCGTGAACTATGCAGCGCTTCCGGCGCTCGCCCGCGCGGCGGCGGCGCTGCCCCCGGCGCAGAATGCGGGAGACTCGCTCCCCTGGCTGATCGCGGCAATGCTTTCCAGCGGCTATGATCGCAACGCGGCGCGGTGGATCGGCGCGGTCGAGTCGCTCGACGGCGAGGCGCGCGAGCGGGCCTGGGCGCTGCTGGCGGTCGGTCTTCCCGGCGACGAGGCCGGGCGCGTTGGCGATCGGGTTCAGTCCTTCATCAATACCGACCGCAGCGAGGAAGCGGTTGCCAGCCAGATGCTGGTGGCTGCGCTCGCCGGGCTGGGCCGGATCAGCACGGACAATGCGCAGGAGCTTGCCGGTCAGCTCGACATGACGCTCGCGGCCAACTCGCGCTGGTCGCAGGCGCTGGCGCGCGCGGCGTCCTTGCGGGCCAAGGGAACGGTGATGCTGCTGGCCGCGGCGGGGTTGCAGGTGCGGCAATGGTCGGACCTTCCCCCCGGCCATCTCTACGTCATCCTGTCGGCCATGCGCGCGGCGGGGCTGGAAGCCGAGGCGCGCATGATCGCCGCCGAAGCCATGACCCGCCTGTAATCACGAAAGAGGGCGGCGATATGGGCGTCGCGATCGACCGTTTTCTGACGATGCTGGCGGTCGAGCGGGGCGTGGCGCGCAACACGCTGCTCGCCTATCGCCGCGACCTCGAGGATGCGGAAGGGCGTCTGGGCGACCTCGAGCATGCGGGCAGGGACGATCTCGGGACGCTCGCGGGGCATTGGGCGGAGCTTGCTTCGTCCAGCGTGGCGCGCAAGGCGTCGGCGCTTCGCGGCTTCTACGCCTTTCTCGAGACAGAGGGGCTTCGGCTCGACAATCCCTCGGCCGCGCTTCCCCGCCCGGCGCTGCGAAGGTCGCTGCCCCGGACGCTGTCGCACGGCGATGTCGACCGGCTGTTCGCGGCAATTGCGGAGCGGCTGGACCGAACGCCCGTCGCGCCGCTCGACCTCCGCCTCGCGGCGCTCATCGAACTGCTTTATGGATCGGGGCTGCGCGCCAGCGAACTTGTGTCGCTTCCCCGCAACGCCCTGCGCGGCGACCAGCCTTTTCTGATCCTGAAGGGCAAGGGCGGCCGCGAGCGCCTCGTCCCCATCTCCGACCGCGCGCGCGCCGCCGTCGCGGCATGGCGGGCGCATGTGGATGAAGGCCGGCTCTGGCTGTTCCCGTCGGGCAAGACCCACATCAGCCGTGTCCGCCTGTTCCAGATCGTGCGCGCGCTGGCGGTCGAAAGCGGGCTCGCGGTGGATGCCATCAGCCCGCATGTGCTCCGCCACGCCTTTGCCACGCACCTGCTCGAGGGCGGGGCGGATCTGCGCGCGCTTCAGTCGATGCTGGGCCATGCCGACATCGCCACCACGCAGATTTACACCCATGTCGACGCCGCCCGGCTGGTCGCGCTGGTCAATGCCCGCCACCCTCTGGCCGACCGCGCGATCGACCGGCCGACGAAGCGCTGCGTTGACGGCGGGGACGTGGCGACCTAACCGGCAGCCATGGTCAGTTTCCTCGACTTTGAAAAACCGATCGCCGCCGTCCAGGCGAAGATCACCGAATTGCGCGAAACCGCGCGCGACAGCGCCATCGATATCGACAGCGAGATCGAGAAGCTGCAGGTCCGGTCCGACCGGATGCTGGCGGATCTCTACGCCAGGCTGACGCCGTGGCAGAAGACCCAGGTCGCCCGCCATCCCGAGCGGCCGCACTTCAAGCATTATGTTGCCGGGCTGTTCGACGAGTTCGTGCCGCTGGCGGGCGACCGGGCGTTTGGCGACGATCAGGCGATCCTCGGCGGCTTCGCGCGGCTGAACGGCAAACGGCTGATGGTCATCGGCCACGAGAAGGGCGACGACACCCAGAGCCGCCTCAGGCATAATTTCGGCATGGGCAAACCCGAGGGCTATCGCAAGGCGATCCGGTTGATGGCGCTCGCCGACCGGTTCGGGCTGCCAGTGGTGACGCTGGTCGATACGTCGGGCGCGTTTCCCGGCGTTCAGGCGGAGGAGCGCGGACAGGCCGAGGCAATCGCCCGCTCGACCGAACAATGCCTGGCGCTTGGCGTGCCGATGGTCGCGGCCGTCGTGGGCGAGGGCGGCTCGGGCGGCGCGATCGCGCTTGCCGCCGCCAACCGGGTGCTGATGTTCCAGCATGCGATCTACTCCGTGATATCGCCCGAAGGTTGCGCCTCGATCCTGTGGCGCAGCGCCGAGAGGGCGAGCGACGCCGCCGCCGCGATGCAGGTGACGGCCGAAAGCCTGCTCGACCTGGGCGTCATCGACCGGATCGTGCCTGAACCGGTGGGCGGCGCGCATCGTCACCCGGCGGTGGCCATCGCCGCGCTGAAGGATGCCATTGCCGCGGAGCTGGCAAGCCTCGAGCCGCTCGACCGCGATGCGCTTCGCCGCCAGCGCGCCGACAAGTTCCTGGCGATGGGCGGCTGAAACTTCCCGTCTGCCCTATGCGTTTGCGATCCATGTGTGAAATGATACGCAGGCGCAATGGAGTGACCATGGGAGGACGTTTGGGGCCGATGACACGCAGCGTTTCGCTTTTCGCTGTCGGCGGGCTGGTGCTTGCCGCCTGTGCCGCGCCTGGGCCCGCCGACAGCCGGTCGGGCAAGCCGATCCAGACGGCCAACAGCATCAGCCAGCAGGAAAGGGCGCAGGGCGCCAAGGCGCATCCCGAGCTGCTGCAGGAGTTCGGCGGGCTCTACAGCGGGCCGCAGTCCGCCTATGTCGAGCAGGTCGGTCGCAAGATTGCCGTCCAGTCGAGCCTATCGAATGCGAGCGGCGACTTCACGATCAGCCTCCTCAACTCGCCGGTCAACAACGCCTTCGCGATCCCCGGCGGCTATGTCTATGTCACGCGCCAGCTTACCGCGCTGATGAACAGCGAGGCGGAACTGGCGGGCGTGCTGGGGCACGAGGTCGGCCATGTCGCCGCACAGCACGGCCAGCGGCGTCAGAAGGCCGCTACGCGCAACAGCATATTGGGCGTGCTGGGTCAGGTGCTCGTTGGCGCGGTGGCGGGCGATTCTGCGGTGGGTGGGCTGCTCCAGCGCGGGATCGGCACGGGCGCGCAGCTCCTGACGCTCCGCTTCTCGCGCACCCAGGAATATGAGGCCGACGATCTCGGCATCCGCTATCTCTCGTCGGCGGGCTATGACCCCAGGGCGCTGTCGGACACGCTCGCATCGCTGGCGCGGCAGAACGCGCTCGATGCGCGGCTAAAGGGCACGCAGAGCGGGGTGCCCGAATGGGCGAGCACGCACCCCGACCCGGCATCGCGTGTCCAGCGCGCCCTCAATGTGGCGCGCGACACCCGCGCCACGGGCACGCTTCGCAACGCCGATGTCTTCCTGACCCGGATCGACGGGATGCTTTATGGCGAAGACCCGAAGGAAGGCGTCGTCGAGGGCAACAGCTTCATTCATCCCGCCTTCCGCCTGAAGTTCAGCGTGCCGCGCGGCTTCGCGCTGGAAAACGGGACGCAGGCGGTCAGCATTTCGGGATCGGGCGGACAGGCGCAGTTCACCGGCGCCACCTATGGCGGCGACCTGTCGGCGCATGTGGCGGGGCTGTTCCGTTCGCTTTCGGGCAACGCCAGTGCGGGCGTTCCCGCGCCGCGACTCACGACGATCAACGGAATCCCCGCGGCCTATGCGACCACGCGCGCCTCGACCCAGAACGGTCAGGCGGTGGATGTCACCATCTTCGCTTATGAGTTCGGTCGCTCCACCGCCTATCATTTCGTGACGGTCGCGCCGGCCGGGGCTGGCCTGGGCCCGTTCGAGCCGATGGTGACGTCGATCACCCGGCTCAGCGAGAGCGAGGCGGCGGCGATCAGGCCGCGACGGCTGCGCGTGGTAACGGTGAAGGCAGGCGATACCGTTGCGTCGCTGAGCGACCGTATGGCGTACACCGACTATAAACAGGACCGCTTCCTGGTGCTGAACGCGCTCGACGCGAACAGCCGCCTGACACCGGGGCAGAAGGTGAAGATCGTCACCTATTGATCACACAACGAAAAAGGCGGCGGGATGACCCGCCGCCTTTCTGCATTCCAGAGCGGTCGATTACTGCGCGAGGTTGTCGCCGACCGAATTGAAGGTGTTGGTCAGGTTGTCACCCAGCGTGCTCATCGCACCGATCGCCGCGACGGCGATCAGGGCAGCGATCAGGCCGTATTCAATGGCGGTGGCGCCCTTTTCGTTCTTGAAGAACTTGCGGATGGTCTGCATTTCAAAAATCTCCCTAACGGCAGCGATATCTCGAAACCCGGCCAATGGATGTGATCGAGTGCCATCGATGTAAAGCGGTTGCGGTTTCCAAAATCCTAATCGGATCACGATGTTGTAAAAATTTGATGGTTAAGCATTGTTAACCTTGTTTGTGACGTTGTTCCACATGTTGTTCGTCTTGGTTGCGACAGATGAGAACGCCGCAACTATGGCGAGAACGATAAGCGCGATGATCAGGCCATATTCAACGGCCGTCGCGCCTTTGACATCGGATTTCAATGAGCTAAGCAGGCGGCGCACGTGCTGTACTCCGTAATGGCGTTTGGTCCGATATGTAGGGCTGGTCTTGTTAACAAAGGGCTTAGAATTGGCTGATCTTCGTTCGCAAGTCCTCGTCGCCGCCGCCGCTCTGATCGATCCGGACGGTCGCATCCTTCTGCAACAGCGCCCGGCGGGCAAGGCGATGGCGGGGCTTTGGGAGTTTCCCGGCGGCAAGATCGAGTCGGGCGAGTCGCCCGAGGCCGCGCTGATCCGCGAGCTTGAGGAAGAGCTGGGCATAACGACAGAGACCGCATGCCTCGCACCCGCTACCTTCGCGACAGGCACGACCGAAGCGGGCGATCCGCTGCTTCTTCTCCTCTATGTCTGCCGCAAATGGCGCGGCATGCCGCAGGCACTGCATGCCGAGGCGCTGCGCTGGGAACGTCCCGCCGCGATGTTCGCGCTTCCCATGCCACCCGCCGACCGACCGCTGGTGGCGATGCTTGACGCGCTGATCTAGCCCGCCCTCAGCCCGTCTGCTTCACCCGATCGGCCCCGCCGGCGGCAGCATGGCGGCGGCGAGTTCATGTTCCAGGCATTGCACCGCCGCCTTGACCTTCGGCAGCAGGTGGCGGCGCTGCGGGTAGACCGCCCAGATGGTCTCGTCCTGCGGGCGGTATGTTTCCAGAATCGGCCGGACCATTCCGTGCCGGAGATAGGGCAGGATGTAGAAGTCGGGGAGCTGGCAGATGCCGAGGCCCGAGATGCACGCATCGATCACCGCCTGCCCGTTGTTGCAGCGGAACCGGCCCTGAGGCCTGTGGAGCAGCTCCTGACCGCCGACGGTAAATTGCCACAGGGGGTTGGTGCCGATGATGCATTCGTGGTCGGCCAGTTCCTCGACGCTCGCCGGGGTGCCCGAGCGCGCGAGATAGTCGGGCGCCGCACAGGTGTAGATCGACCGCGACGCAACCGGAGTCGCGATCACGCGCCCGTCGGCGGGCTTGCCCGTCCGGATCGCGAGGTCATAGCCTTCGGCGATCAGGTCGACGACGCGGTTGGTGAGATCGATCGTCACGCTGAGCTGCGGATGGTGCATCGCGAACCTGCGGATGATCGGCGCGACGAAGCGCTCGCCCATCGTGATCGAGCAGGTGACCTTCAGCTCGCCCGCCGGCTCGCCGCGCTCGCCGATCAGCGCGACCGCCTCGTCCCGTTCCTGCGCGATGCGCTCGCACCGCTCGAAGAAGACGCGGCCGGTGTCGGTCAGCCGCACGGTGCGCGTGGTGCGATGGAAAAGCTGCGCCTGCACCCGCTTTTCCAGCGCCATGATCGACCGGCTGACATGCGTGGGCGACATGCCCACCAGCCGTGCGGCGCGGGTGAAGGAGCCGGTCGTGGCGACCGCGATGAACTCGTCGAACCCGTCCCAAGACGACATTATGTCACACCTGCGATAATCAATTTAGAAAAAGCCATATTATCGCGCTGGCGGCACATTGCTATAAGGCTGATCGAGAAGTGAACATGAGGATCATGCCATGAAGACCCGCGCCGCCGTCGCCTTCGAAGCCAGGAAGCCGCTGGAGATCGTCGAACTCGACCTCGAAGGGCCGAAGGCAGGCGAGGTGCTGGTCGAGATCATGGCAACGGGCATCTGCCATACCGACGCCTACACGCTCGACGGCTTCGACAGCGAGGGCATCTTCCCCTCGATCCTCGGCCATGAAGGCGCGGGCATCGTGCGCGAGGTCGGCACCGGCGTCACGAGCGTGAAGCCCGGCGACCATGTGATCCCGCTCTACACCCCCGAATGCCGCCAGTGCAAAAGCTGCCTGTCGGGCAAGACCAACCTGTGCACCGCGATCCGCGCGACGCAGGGCAAGGGGCTGA
>CAZJCT010000041.1:0-21313 GCA_964544675.1 uncultured Sphingobium sp. | reverse complement strand
GCTCGACCCAGCCCTGTTCCCAGG
Source organism: uncultured Sphingobium sp. (assembly GCA_964544675.1). Lineage (GTDB taxonomy): Bacteria > Pseudomonadota > Alphaproteobacteria > Sphingomonadales > Sphingomonadaceae > Sphingobium. The sequence goes on along the minus strand of CAZJCT010000041.1, from coordinate 21,289 downwards.
CGGTGTCGGTGATGAACTTTTCGACGCTGCCGATGGTGACCGCGCCATGGCCGGAAAACTCGATGACGCAATTGCCCTCGCACAGCCGGTCCTGCGGGCAGATGCGGCCGCAGATCTCGGGCATGGTCGAGGTCATGTTGCTGATCTCGTACGCCTCGCGCAGACGGCCCTCCGCCGTCAGCCGAAGCCAGTCGGGGATGTGATTCTGAAGCGGGCAGTGGACCGAGCAATAAGGAACGCCGCATTGCGAGCAGCGCGCCGATTGCTCCTCGGCCGTGGGGACGGCGAAGCCCTCTGAAATCTCGTCGAAATCCTGCGCACGGGCGTCGGCCGACCGCTTGGGCGGGTAGGACTGACCGCGTTCGACGAACTTCAGCATCGGGTTGTCACCCATGCGACCGACTCCTGGCTGTGGTGGAGCCCGGCCGATAGCGAGCAAGTGACGGATAGTCACGCCCAAACCCGCAATTGGGAAAGCTATGCTGACCTAATGGGTCGCCCCATGACCATTGAAGAGCCTCAACGAATGTCGGGACGTGGCAAATTGTCTCGCTTCGGACCTATCTGGTAAGAAGCCACGCGAGCGCCGCGCCTCCGACGATGATTCGGTACCAGGCGAAGGGGGCGAAGCCGAAGCGGCTGACGAACGCGACAAATGCCTTCACCACCGCCAGTGCCACGAGGAACGCCGCGCCAAAGCCGATTGCGATCAGTGACAGATCGTCGCCGTGCAGCAGCGCGCGATCCTTCCACAGCGCGTAGACCGTTGCGGCGAGCATCGTCGGGACCGCCAGGAAGAAGCTGAACTCCGCAGCGGTCCTGCGTTCGAGACCCATCATCAGCCCGCCGATGATCGTCGCGCCCGACCGGCTGACGCCGGGCAGCATGGCGATGCACTGGACCAGCCCGATCATCACCGCCGTGCCGAACGGCATCGCCTCGACGCTTTTGACGCGCACCTGCTTCACCACCCGCTCGAGCAGCAGCATGACGATGCCGCCGACGATCAGCGCGACCGCGACGATGACCGGGCTCTGAAGTGCGGCGCGGATCGCATCATAGGCGAAGACGCCGATGACCAGCGCCGGCGTGAAGCCGATCAGGATATTGCGCGTGAACGCGACCGGTCCGGGCCGGAGCGCCAGCAGGCCGACGCCGACATCCCAGAACCGCCGCCAATAAGCCACGAGCACCGCCAGGATCGCACCGAACTGGATCGCGATCTTGAACGCGATCGATCCCTCTCCGGTAAAGCCGAGAAGCTCGCCCGCCAGGATCAGGTGCCCGGTCGAGGACACCGGCAGGAACTCGGTCAGGCCCTCGACAATGCCCAGGATGACGGCGGTGAGTGTATCGCTCATGAGGGGCGCTCCTTGGCGCGGCGGCGGGCGCGGCGAACGGCAGCCGACCGGCGCGGCACGATGTCAGATGGGGAGGGCGATCAGACCCGGACGCGGTCGCCGAAGCGCCCATGCTTGCGATAGGCAACGAGCCACTCGGGCGCGACCGCCGCCATCGGGCGCGGTCGGATGCCGAATGCCGCAAATCCCTCCGCGCCGGCGGCAACCACATTGTCGCGGCTCAGCATGGCGAGCTGGTCGGAGGTGATCGGCGCGCCCGGCGCCCAGCCGGTCAGTGCGGCGAGAGCGCGCGCCGCGCCGTCGGGCACGGGAAGGAAGCTGCGCTCGCGGCCGATGGTGTCGGCAAGCCACTGGTTGATCTCGGCCATGCTCATCACATCGGGGCCGCCCAGCTCATATGTCCGGCCCGCGTGCGCGCCCGGATCGGTTGCGGCGGCGGCCACCGCTTCGGCGACGTCGCCGACGAACACCGGCTGCAGCTTCGTCGCTCCGGCAATGACCGGCACCAGCGGAAGCGCGCGGATCAGTTGCGCGAAGCGGTTGGTGAAGCCGTCGTCGCGGCCGAAGATGATCGAGGGGCGGACGATGGTGGCGCCGGGGAATGCCTCGCGCACCGCGGCTTCGCCGGCGGCCTTTGACCGGCCATAGGCCGACGGGCTGGCCGCGTCCGCGCCAATGGCGGAAATCTGGACGAGCGATGCCGCGCCGGCCCGTGCGGCGGCTTCGGCGACGTTGCGCGCCCCGGCCACGTGGACCGCGTCGAAATTGCCCTGCAATATGCCGACCAGATTGATGACCGCATCGGACCCGGCGACTGCGCGCGCGACGCTGTCCGGCCGGGCGACGTCGGCGGCGACGAACTGCATCTGGCCGATCCGCCCCAGCGCCTTGACCGCGAACGCCCGGCGCGGGTCGCGCTGCGCGATGCGAACGCGCCATCCGCGCGCGAACAGTTCCTCCGCGATGGCGCGGCCGACGAATCCGCCGCCGCCAAAGAGGGTAGCCAGTTTCGAATCCATGCTCTTCCCCAAGCGTTCTCAGGCCGGCGCACGCGCGCGTCAGCCATCCGGCTCTCTGCCGCAGCCGCCGCGCCCTGACAACCGCCCGCGCGCAATGAGCACGCGGAAGGGCGGGCTCGCGCTCATATTTCGTCCGCCGACCAACGGCCCCCGCCTCACCGGCGTTGACAAGCCCATGCACCGGGCGCTAAGCGCGCCCTCCTACCCCGTGCCCAGATGGCGGAATTGGTAGACGCACCAGCTTCAGGTGCTGGCGCTCGCAAGGGCGTGGAGGTTCGAGTCCTCTTCTGGGCACCATTTTTCTTTCCGGACGCATCCGCAAGCGTCCGGAAAAATCCAAGAAATCAAAGGCTTTTCACGGATCTGGTGTCCACCGACATCCGGCTGAAATCGTTGCAATTGACGGTATCCGACGGTATTTTTGACGGCATCGAAACCGGCAAAAAGGTGGCTTCATGCTTACCGATCTGGCAGTCCGAAAGGCAGTCGCGCGCGACAAGCCCTACAAGCTCTCTGACGGGGGCGGCCTGTACCTGCTGGTCACCAAGGCCGGTCAGCGGTGCTGGCGGGTCGACTATCGCTTTGGAGAAAAGCGAGCGACAGCCGCGCTGGGGGTCTATCCGACCGTCACCCTCGCCGAGGCGCGCGCCAAACGGCTGGAGATCAAGAAGCAGATCGCAGAGGGCATCAATCCCGCCGCCAAGCGCAAGATCGACAAGATCACCGGCCCGCTTGCCAATGTGAACAGCTTCAAGGCCGTGGCGGAAGAATGGCTCGACAAGGCCCGACGCGAGGGCCGTGCCGATGTGACCGTGGGCAAGCTGACTTGGCTGCTCGAATTCGCCTACCCCATCATCGGAGACCGCAAGGTCGGCGAGATCAAGGCTCCCGAATTGCTGGCCGTGCTACGCGCGGTCGAGAAGCGCGGGCATTACGAAACCGCACGACGTCTACGCAGCACCTGCGGCCAGGTCTTCCGCTATGCCATCGCCACCGGCCGCGCCGATCGCGACCTTTCGGCGGACCTGCGCGGCGCGCAAATCGTGCCCAAGGTGACGCACCGCGCCGCTATCACCACTCCGAAGGAAGCGGGCGCGTTGCTGCGCGCGATCGACGCCTATTCAGGCTATCCGGTCACTCACGCAGCGCTGCGGCTGGCTCCCTATGTCTTCGTGCGCCCTGGCGAACTGCGGCAGGCCGAATGGCGCGAGTTCGACTTCACCCGCAACATCTGGACCATCGCCGCCGACAAGACCAAGATGCGCGTCGCGCACCGCGTGCCGCTCAGCCGTCAGGTCCTTGCCATACTGGAAGAGCTGCGCGAGATCAGCGGCAACCGCCGCTACCTGTTCCCCGCCCAAGGCAAGCGGGACCGGCCGATGTGTGAAAACACGATCAACCTTGCGCTCCGGCGGATGGGGTTCGATGGCACCACGATGACCGCGCACGGCTTCCGCGCCATGGCCAGCACGCTGCTGAACGAACAGGGCCGCTGGAATCCCGACGCAATCGAGCGCCAGCTTGGCCATGCCGAGACCGATGACGTCCGTCGCGCCTACGCGCGCGGCGAGCACTGGGATGAGCGGATCAGGATGATGCAGAGCTGGGCGGACTACCTCGACCAGTTGCGCTCCGGCGCAAAGGTCTTGCAAGGCAGCTTCCGCAGGCCGGGCGATGCCGCGATTCTTCGATAGATTTGTGAATTGCGAACTGTCCGAACGATCGTTGGTGGACTATATGCTATAGCAGGCTGACTTTTTCATTTTATTGCAAGCGTGGAATCCAGTGAAACAGAGGGAACGTCTTTTTAAATTCTGTAGCCCGACCGATAATGCTCTCCATAACCTGGAAGCAGGGCATTTGTTTTGCCAGCACTACACTGCTTATAATGATCCCTTTGAGTTCTGGACCACAGTTTCCAAGGGAATTCCTGACCCAGAGCGCGAGCCAGAGAGGTACATTGCCGCCTTGGTCGCTTGGGGGTTCGATTGCAGGACAGTCGATGAGGCAAAGAAAGACGATATTATCAGTGGCTCAGTTGATGACTATTTCGATGAATGTCTAGATTACGCTCTGCCCTTTGACACAATGCGGCAGGAAATCCGGATTTCCTGCTTCAGCGCCCAGTCGGACAATTTACTCATGTGGTCCCACTACGCTGATGGCCTGCGTGGATTCTGCATAGCATTCGATGAAGACGTACTCACCGAGGGCAGTTCAATCGGATACGTTGTCGATGTGGCTTATCTGAATGCGCCTCCGCGCGTGGATAGCTTCGTTTATGCTGTGGCGCGTGATCAGGACTGGTACAGCCGCGTGGCCATTGAAGAAACAGAAGCGGCAATCAAGTATCAAGGCAAAGCCGAGCTGGCAGGGGAGATCGCGATGTACAAGGAGTCCGGCGCACGAGCGTTACGAACAATGCGCGAGATATGGCAGCAGGTCTTTGCCGCTAAGCCGGCACAGTGGCAGTACGAGTGCGAGCGACGCCTTCTGGTCCAGACTGGCAGAGATGACGCAGCTCCCGTGCTTCAAAGCTACGACAGAGGCGCTATCAAGGAGGTTATTCTCGGCGAACGTATGCCGGATGAGTACCGTGCGCGCATTCTCGCAGTGATGCAGGGGGTCCTTCCCGATGTCCCGCTAAAGACTGCTCGCCGTTCGCGGGAAAGTTATTCCATCGTCATTGAGTGAAGCCCTGCCATCGCTCCCGCGCCAATTGTCCTTTGCAATCCGTGGTTTTCGCAACCGAGCCGCTGAGGATCTGGCAGCCAGCTCGATCAGCCGGCTGTTTCCGCATCCAGGTAGGCCTTGACGCGCTGCATAGCGCTGAGACCATCTGCCAGCATGAGATCGAGCGCGCTGGCTCCATCAAAGGCCTCGTTAGGTGCACCAATCCACCGCGCGGCCCTATCGCTGTCAGCGAACATGCATCGCAATGCGCGATGAATGCCGAGCAGCGCTGCAGCCCGCCCTTCGCCGTTGAGAAGCCGCTCGACTGCTTCATCTTGAACGCCCAGCGCGCGACCAATGCAGCGGCCGCCCGCGTCATGGCCAGTATTTCGTTATCGTCATATTGAGCGCTGGCGATCGACATGGGCAGATCCACTGACTTCGACGCGCCCATGATAGCACGGAACGTCCACCCAGGCCACCAAGAAACTTACCGATCGGTAAGAATTTCCGGACAGGCCCCAGCGTCAAGGGGCTTCCTTCCCGATCGGGAAGAAATACTCTTGAAACTCTACAGCACATATGAGAACTTCCCGCTCGGTAAGACTGACATGATCGACAACGCAACCCAGTTCGGCGCAGCCGTCGCCTCCGCTCGCAAGGCCCTTGGCCTTACCCAGCGGGAGCTGGCGCTCGCCATCAACAGCGGCGAGCGCTTCGTCGTCGATCTGGAAGCAGGCAAGCCCACCGCCCAGCTCGGCAAGGCACTCGCCGCAGCCAAGGCTGTGGGCCTGCGGCTCACCGCAACCGGCATTTCGCAGGCCTGACGGTGGACCTTCCGGTCCACTACGAAGACCACCTGGTCGCCACGATCAGCGCCGACGCGCAGGCAACCCGCCTTGCCTACGCGGATGCCTGGACCTCATCTGCTGAGAGCTTCCCGGTCTCGCTGGCCATGCCGATCCGGCCGGAGCCCTATGAGGGAGAACAGGCTCTCCCTTGGCTGATGAACCTCCTGCCCGAGGGCGAACCGCTGCGCGCCATGACGCGCGCACTCGGCGCAGCACCGGAGGACGCGCTCGGCCTGATCGCTCAGACCGGCAACGACTTGGCCGGCGCGTTGAGCATCGCTCCGCAGCAGCCGCGCGGCGAGCCCGGCTATCGCACGATCCCGGATGCCGGTGCACTTGAGCGGATCATCGAGGAACTGCCAGCGCGGCCATTCCTGGTCGGCGAGGACGGCGTCTCGATGAGCCTTGCCGGCGCGCAGGAAAAGCTGCCGGTGGCTGTCATCGACGGTCAGATTGCGGTGCCGATCAACGGCGCGCCGTCGACGCACATCCTCAAGCCCGACAATCCACGCCTGCCCGGCAGCGTCCAGAACGAGGCGCTGTGCATGGTCCTTGCCCGCCGCATCGGCCTCAATGTCGCGCCGGTGACCACAGGCGTTACGGGGGAGCGCAGCTACCTGCTGGTCGAGCGCTATGACCGGGCGGGTACCGGCAACAATGTGCGCCGCCTACATCAGGAGGATTTCTGTCAGGCCCTCGGCCGCCCGCCTGCCGCCAAGTACGAGTTCAACGGCACCGGAACGCGCGGCCCCTCGATCGCCGACATGTTCGCGGTTGTCCGCCAGCATATGACGGCGCGCGACATCACCCGGCTGCTGGACGCCGTGATCTTCAATATCGCCATCGGCAACGTGGACTCCCACGCGAAAAACTACTCGATCCTGCTCGGCCCCGGTACCCCGCAGCTTGCCCCGCTCTACGACCTGATGTCGGGCCTCGCCTGGACCAACATCACCCAGAACCACGCTCAGGCGATCGGGGGGCAGCGCCGCGGTCGGCACATCTACGGCCGCCACTGGCGCCGCATGGCAGAAGCCGCAGGACTGGCAGCGCGGGGGACGGTGCAGCGGGTGGAACAGGTGACGGCGCGGTTGCTGCGCGAACTGCCCGCAGCAGTCGAGGAGGTGGCAGCAATGCCAGCAGGACCATCGATGCTGGAGGTCTTCGCAAAGGAGATCGAGGAACGGGCAACCGAAGTCAGGGCCCATGCAGGACAGGAAGGTGTGACGGATGCGCCGGAATCGGCCACTGAAGATCCGGCAAGCGACGCGACAGCATATCATGGCTGAACTGGCGTCGTGCCGGGCGTTCAGGGATCAGCCGGGATCACCCTGACATTCTCCTGCGTTCCGATGATCCACCCAGCCACTTCTGTACCGACTGCCTGCTCGCCTCGCTGCCGGATCGCACATTCCCAGACTATGCAGACGCGCCATCCGGAGCTGACAAGCGCTTCGATATTGGCGGCATCGCGCTCGACATTCCGGGCAAACTTTGCTTCCCAGAAGTCTGCATTGGATTTCGGCACCGAGGAATTGCGGCATCCCGCGTGACGATGCCAGAAACAGCCATGGACGAATATCGCGGCACGATGCTTTGCCAGAACGATATCCGGTTTTCCGGGCAGTTTCGCACCATGCAACCGGAAGCGGAAACCGGCCCGGTGAAGGGCTTTACGAAGGCGGACTTCGGGCGTGGTGTTTTTGCCACGGATGCCCGCCATCATGCGGGAGCGGGTATTTGCATCCACCACGTCGGCCAACGGTTGCGCCCTTTCTGCCGGTGTGCGACTTGATCAGCAAGAATAACAGGATAACAGAAAAACGTCGATGAATGCCGCATTTTCCATAGTTGATCTGTTCGCCGGTCCGGGGGGACTTGCCGAAGGCTTTTCAGCTTATGAAACCGGCGAAGGAATGCGGCCGTTCTCCGTCCGGCTGTCAGTCGAAAAGGAGAAATCGGCACATCAGACATTGTCGTTCCGTGCATTCCTGCGTCAGTTCGGCGCGTGTTTTCCGCAGGAATACTATGACTGGCTCAACAATGGCGGTGCAGAACCGGACTGGCAGGCACTTTATCCTGCCCAGTGGAAGGCTGCGAGAGAAGAGGCGCTCTGCCTGACCTTGGGCGATGAAACTGCCGGCAGGATCATTTCCCGACGGATCGAGGATATCCGAAAGACACACGGGCGCAATACCGTCCTGATCGGCGGCCCTCCCTGCCAGGCCTATTCGCTTGTCGGCCGGGCGAGGAACCGGGGCATCGCCGACTACGATGCGGCACAGGATCACCGGCACTTCCTCTACCGGGAATACATCCGGATAATCAGCCAGCTTGAGCCCGCTGCCTTCGTCATGGAAAACGTGAAGGGCATGCTTTCGTCCACGGTCGACGGTGTCCGGATGTTCGATCTCATCACCGCCGACCTGAAGACACCGCCCGGAACGGAGGGTTACGAACTCTTCGCCTTTGCCGCAAAGGGCTCCGGTTGTCTGGCGAAGGGGCAGCGGCCCGCCGATTTCGTGGTGCGCGCCGAAGAGCTCGGGGTGCCCCAGGCACGCCATCGCGTCATCATCATCGGCCTCCGCCGCGACATCGCAAACGAGCTTGAGCGCGCAGACCCGCGCCTTGAACGGCCCGTCCATCCCAAGGCGACGGTCGCACACGTCCTGGACGGCATGGCCTGCCTGCGCAGCGGGATCAGCCGCGGCCCCGACTCGCCCGATGCGTGGCGGGAGGCAATCGAGCGGGCCTGCCGCGAGCTTGCGGAACTGGAGACCGGTCTGCCTCCTGACGCACGCACTGCGTTCTTCGACAACATTGCCGCAATCAAGGCCATGGCGGGAGACAGAGCCGCGCTTGCGAGGCGGGCCAGCACCCCGAACGGCATCGGCAATGCCTGCCCGCCCGCCTTGGCTGACTGGCTGAAGGATGACCGTCTGCATGCGCTGCCCAACCACGAAACGCGGGGGCATATGCCGGCGGACCTCGCCCGCTATCTGTTTGCGGCAGCATGGGCGGCCAGCACCGGCCAGTCACCCAAAGCCTCCTCCTTCCCGGCAGCCCTGGCGCCCGATCACCGCAACTGGGCAAGCGGCAAGTTTGCGGACCGGTTCAGAGTCCAGCTGCGCGGACAGCCCTCGACGACAGTCACCAGCCACATTTCCAAGGACGGCCATTACTTCATTCATCCGGACCCGTCGCAATGTCGCAGCCTGACGGTGCGTGAAGCTGCGCGGCTCCAGACCTTCCCGGACAATTATGTGTTCCGGGGTAACAGGACCCAGCAGTTCGTGCAGGTCGGCAATGCCGTTCCGCCATTCCTTGCATGTCAGATCGCGGAAACACTTTGGGGTGTACTTGCCAAGTTTGGCACTGGCATCGGTGCTCCTGCAAAGGCACCAGCGTCAATCAAGGAAATTGCCTGACAATGGCCAGGACGCCTGATCCAGCCGGTGTCAGAACCAGAGAGGTTCCGCCACACGCGTCAATGCTCATCGAGAGCATGCGGGATATCGGGTATTCCCTCGAAACCGCGCTGGCCGACATCATAGACAACTCTATTACCGCCAAAGCTCGTTCGATCAGGCTTCTGGCGGACACAACCAGCGCTCAGCCGAGCCTCGCGATTGTTGATGACGGCGAAGGCATGAGCGAGGACGAGCTCCTCGCAGCCATGAGACCCGGTAGCCGCAACCCACTCGACACTAGGGACAAGGAGGATCTGGGTCGATTTGGGCTTGGTTTGAAAACAGCCTCGTTTTCCCAGTGTCGCAAGCTCACCGTGGCATCGCGCAAAGATGGCGTCACATCCTGCGCACGCTGGGATCTGGACAAAGTGGCGCAGACCAACCAGTGGCTGGTCGAATTGCTGGATGAACCATCGTCGATTCCATGGATCGACGAACTCGGGGTTTCCGGAACTCTTGTCGTTTGGGAAAAGCTCGACCGTCTGGTGGAAGGCGAGGCCAGCGATGCGCGCTCCGCTTTCGTGTTACGGATAGACGACGCTTCCGAACATCTCGAGCTTGTTTTTCACCGCTTTCTGGCAGGCGAAAGGGGAATCAAGAAGATAGCCCTCGAGCTCAACGGGCGAGCACTTGAACCTTTCGACCCCTTTCACAGCACCCATCCTGCAACACAGGCCGGCCCCGTGGAGAAGATCAAGTCGTGGGGGCAGGAGGTGGAGGTGCAAGCTTTCACGCTGCCTCATCACAAAAAGGACCCGGAGGGTTGGGAGAGATTCGCCGGAAAGGCGGGGTATCTCAAGAATCAGGGCTTCTATGTCTATCGTGGCAAACGTCTGATCATCCACGGGACCTGGTTCGGCTTGGCCCGGCAGAAAGAACTGACCAAGCTGGCGCGCGTCAGGATCGACATGCCTAACGGGATGGACGCCGAATGGAAAATCGACGTCAAGAAGGCTTCTGCGCAACCACCGTACCATGTCCGCGAGCGGTTGCGCCGGATCATAGAAACGATCGGTGCCACATCCCGCCGGGTCTACACTGCAAGAGGGCGCCGTCTGGCCAGCGACAGCCGCTTGCCGCTCTGGCAGCGTAGGCAGCATGGCAACGAGATTTCCTATTGCCTCAACCCGGATCACCCGGCCTTTGTCGATTTCAAAAACCAGCTGCCGGATGATCTGAAGACCGGCTTTGAGCGCATTCTGGAAATCGCAGCTTCCTCCATGCCAGTGGATGCCCTTTTCGCTGATATCAGCGCCAGCCCTTCGCATGTTTCAGGCGCACAGCTTGCGGAAGAAACTCTGAAACATCTTGTTGAAACGACATTTGCAGCGCTGATTTCCTCAGGTGTTAACCCCGATGACGCATTGGAGATGATGCGCGTCACGGACCCGTTTCGTGAGAACTGGGAAACGGCATCGGTTTGGCTGCAGAAAAAGGTGGACGATTGCGGGGATGAATGACGGTCTGAAAATGCTCGAAACGATGGTAGGAGCGCAGCTTGCCAAGGAGCCGCTGCCATCTCCCGACCGCATCCGGGAATTGATCGGTCAGATCCGCCAGATTCCGCTATGCGCCGACGTTTCCGATGAGCAGGCGGAGGAACTGGCCCGCTCACTCGAGAATAGCCACGGCGTGTCGATGAAAATCGGGTCGATGCTGACGAGCAAGGACTACGTTCCATGGCTAGACGCCGCCCGGGCGGACATCACACCCTATTACTGGAACCGCTATCGTCAATTGCTGGCGGAAAAGGGCTTCTCCGGCGACGTTCTGGTCACCCTTGACGACGTGACCGACCGTATCCTCAATCTCCTCGAGAACCCGGCAAAGACCGAAAGCTGGGACCGGCGCGGGATGGTGGTCGGGCACGTCCAGTCAGGCAAGACGGCCAACTACACCGGGCTGATCTGCAAGGCGGCCGATGCCGGCTACCGTCTGATCATCGTCATTGCGGGCATTCACAACAATCTGCGCAACCAGACGCAGATGCGGATCGACGAAGGCTTTGTCGGCAGGGACAGCGCGAGGCTGCTCTCCAACCGGGACGATCCGGCCCAGCGTTTCATCGGGGTGGGCCGGTTCGACAAATCGCGCCGGCCGGTAACTTTCACCAACTCGATCAAGGATTTCAGCAAGACGCTGGCATCTGGCGTCGGCGTTCCGCTCGACAACCTGCGGGAACCGGCGATCTTCGTGATCAAGAAGAACAGCTCGACGCTGAAGAACCTGATCTCGTGGCTGCAGGAGCACAACCAGCGGGCCGGAACTTCGGTGATTGACGCGCCCATGCTGCTGATCGACGACGAGGCAGACAATGCCTCGATCAATACTGCCAAGGGGCCGGACGAAGCGACCAGGATCAACGGCCAGATCCGCAGCCTGCTCAAGCTGTTCGATCACAGCTGCTACGTGGGTTACACTGCGACGCCCTTTGCCAACATCTTCATCGACCCGGACAGCGAGACGGAAATGCTTGGGGAAGACCTGTTTCCCCGGGATTTCATCGTCAGCCTGGACCCGCCGACCAACTACTTCGGCGCCAACCGGGTCTTTCTGGAAGACAGCGAAGCCATCCTCCGGCCGATCACGGACAATGGCGATCTGCTGCCGCTGAAGCACAAGAAGGATTTTGCGGTCACCGCCTTGCCGGCGAGCCTGGAAAAGGCGGTGCGGACATTCGTTGTCGCCCGGGCGATCCGGCTGGCCCGGGGGCAGCGCCGCAAGCATTGCTCCATGCTGGTCAACGCTTCGCGGTTTACCGACGTCCAGCGCCAGTTGCGAAACGAAGTTCATGCCCTGGTGGACAGGATCCGGGCCAGTGTCCGCGTGAACGGAGCACTGCCGGAGGCGAAGGCTTTGCAGGATGCGGAAATCGCCGCGCTTCATGCAGTGTGGCTGGACGAGTATGCACCCGGCAGCGAGTTCGGCTGGAAGGACATCCAGCCGCTGCTGCTGGAGAGCATCGCGCCGGTTTCCGTGGTGGAGGTCAACAGCCGGTCCTCTGGCAACCTGAACTACAGCGATCACGAAGAGCACGGCCTGAACGTGATTGCAGTGGGCGGCTTCTCGCTTTCCCGCGGCCTCACGCTCGAAGGCCTCACAGTCAGCTACTTCCGGCGCAACTCGATGATGTACGACACGCTCATGCAGATGGGGCGCTGGTTTGGCTATCGCCCAGGTTACGACGATCTGTGCCGGGTCTGGATGCCGGAAGAGGCGGAGGGCTGGTACGCCCACATCGCAGAGTCCATCGAAGAACTGCGCGACGAACTGCGCAGCATGGAGGCTGTGGGTGCGACGCCGGAACAATTCGGCCTCAAGGTCCGGAGTCACCCGGATACGCTGATAGTAACCGCCCGCAACAAGATGGGATCGGGCGAAAAGCTGGTCGTCTCGATCGGACTTGCCAACAAGTTTGCGGAAACCGCGATACTGAAGCGCGATGCCGACAGTCTGCGCGCCAACCGGAATGCGGCCTTAGCGCTGGCAAGGGCGCTTGCGGCAGCCGGAAGGCCGCTGAGCTCTGCATCGGAGGTAACCGGCGGATTCCTTTTATCGGATGTACCTGTCGGCCCGGTAAGGGATTTCATCGCGTCATTCGTGAACCATCCCGGCTCGCTGCTCACCGAAACGGGCCCTGTCTGCCAGCACATCGATGACCGGGCAGAGACCGAACTCGCATCATGGGATGTCCTGTTCGCCAGTCTGAAGAAGCGCGAGGACAAAGGCCTTTCGGATGCCTCCCTCGGTGCGACGATCAATTGTCCGCGCCGAAGTGCTGGTAAGGAAAGCACGGAAAGTACGTTGCGCGTCACCAACAAGCAGCGCGTTGCCTCCAGAGGGGTCGAAAAGACGGGTCTGACTGACGAGCAGGTGGAAGAGGCTGAGCGCGAGTATCGCGAGCGGGATGACGCCAGGCCGGCAAAGGACGGCGGGTGGAACTACCCCGACCGCATCTACCGCGCGAAGCGCGACCACCCCCTTCTCATCCTCCACATGCTCGCCATCGGCAGAGAAGACGACGATCTGCGACAGACAGAACCGGTGGTTGCATGGAGCATCAGCTTCCCCGGTACGGCGCTGGAAGAGAAGAAGGTTACCTATGTCGTGAACACGACCTGGGTCCGGGAGAACTTCAGCGAAGATCTCGAGGAGGAGGAAATGGGAGGCGACGATGATCGCTGACGATCCCTGGACCGGCCTTGAACCGCCCGCATCGGCCGAAATCATCAATGCGAAACGTGTCGACGGGAAACATCCGTGGAACTTCTTCTGGGCCCGCAGCGTCGACAGGAAATGTCTGCTCATCCTGCAGTGCAGTGCTGCTTCCGCACCGAAAGGAAAGCTGCCGAAGCTCAAGGGCATAGAAGTCGCGCTTTCGGAGCCCGAGACCGGCGGCAGCGTGATGGTTTCGCTAAAGCTGACCGACAACCAGCATCGGGACATTTTCCACCGCCTCTGCCTCGACATTGTGCAGGCCGCCTCCGCAGCACGGTCGGAGAGCGAGGCAGGAGAGACCTTCCTTGCACGCACCTGGCGGTGGCATCACCTGCTCCGGGGCGGCAGTGACAGCCGTCTGTCCGCTGAGGAGCAGAAGGGTCTGATCGGCGAGCTTCTGGTGCTCGAGCGTTACCTCATTCCTCTTTTCGGTCCGGCGGATGCAACAGGCGCGTGGGTGGGGCCGACAGGATCGCCCAAGGACTTCGAATGCGGCCGGACAGCGATCGAAGCGAAGGCAAGGCGAGGCGCGGCTCGTCCCTACGTGGCGATCTCGTCCGAACATCAGCTGGATGCCAGTGGCTGCGATGTCCTGTTTCTGTACGTCGTCGAACTGGACGCGGCTCCGGAGGACGCAGCTTCCGCATTCACCCTCACGGATGTGGCATGCCGGATCGCGGACAGGATTGCAGCGGAAGCACCGGCGGTTCTGGAACGCTTCGAAGGCCAGCTAGTCGCCGCAGGTTTTTCCCGGGACGACGACTATTCTTCATTCCGCTGGATATCCGGCCCGCACCGGTTCCTGCACGTAGTGGAAGATTTTCCACGCATCACGCCCGCGATGTTCAAATCCGGCGTCGAACGCGTCCGCTATGATCTCTCGCTGGTGGAGTGCGAGCAATTCAGGGTCGATGACGACTTCGTTCGCGGCATGCTGAAGGGTGGCGGGCAATGACGATCAGCCTCGAGGAATTTCACCATGACTTCTTTCAGGAGATCATGTCATCCGCGGACGTCGACGGTCTGTATGCGGAAGACGCATTCTTCGAGCTGTTCTGCGATTACCTGGCCGAGGCAGGGGAGTTCGACGCGGCAGACCGGGCATCCTATTGTCCGCCGTCAGGGGGAATCCGGGTTGACGGCTACGCTGGTGATCCAGCGCAGAGCGGCGGAACCCTGAGCCTCATCATACTGGATTTCAATCAGGCTCCGGATTTAGCGCGGCTGACCCAGACAGATATGAATGCAATATTCAAGCGCCTGGAGAACTTCCTGACCAAGTCGCTGGATTCCAGGTTCAGGAACGGCCTCGAAGAGAGCAGCGCGGCATTCGGCCTTGCTGACCTGATTGCAGCGCGATGGCCTTCGACCTCGAAGATCCGACTTTTCCTTGTCAGCAATCGACAGCTCAGCGCCAAGGTCGATGGTCGCCAAGCAGGAGACGTCGATGGACGCCATGTGTCCTATTCGGTTTGGGACATAGAGCGCCTTCACCGCTTTGCTGCAGCCGGGTTCGGACGCGAGGAGATCGTCATCGATCTTGAAGCCGACTACGGCGGCCCAATCCCGCTTTTGCCGGCCCACATGGGAGAGGCAGATTACAAAGCCTATCTGGCAGTCGTTCCCGGAACCCAGCTTGCTGAGATCTACGACCGCTGGGGGTCACGTCTGCTCGAACAGAACGTGCGCGTGTTTCTCCAGGCCAGGGGGGGCGTGAACAAGGGGATCCGCAATACTATCGACAACGATCCGGACATGTTCTTTGCCTACAACAACGGCATCACGGCTACGGCCGAAGGCATAACTACGCGCGTGTCCGAAGGCGGCCTGCTGCTGACCGGTTTGCGAAATCTCCAGATCGTGAACGGTGGCCAGACTACGGCATCGATCCACGCGGCGAAGCGGCGGAACGCGGATCTTTCGAAGGTCTTCGTCCAGATGAAGCTCTCGATCGTGCCGCCGGAGAAGGCGATAGATATCGTCCCGAAGATCTCGGAATTTGCTAACAGCCAGAACCGCGTGAATGCCGCAGATTTCTTTGCAAACCATCCCTTCCATGTGCGGCTCGAAGAATTCTCCCGAAGAATATTCGCGCCATCGCCGGACGGCACGTTCCGCGAGTCAAAATGGTACTACGAACGGGCGAGAGGCCAGTATCAGGATGCCCGCGGGCTCCTGACACCCGCCCAGCGCAAGAAGTTCGATCTGGAGTATCCCAAATCGCAGCTGATATCGAAAACCGACCTTGCCAAGTACCTCAACGTCTGGCGCGGTCACCCCGATACTGTCAGCAAAGGTGCTCAAAAAAACTTCGCGCATTTCGCCGGGACAATCGGCAGTGAGTGGAAGAAGCAGCCGGATGCATTCAACGAAGAGTTTTATCGCCAGGCTATCGCCAAGGCGCTGATCTTCCGGGCCACGGAAGAGATTGTCACCGAGCAGTCATGGTATCAGGGTGGCTATCGGGCAAATGTTGTTGCCTATGCCATCGCGAAGATGAGCCACGACCGCGAACAACGCGAGGAATTCGTCGACTACGACAGCATCTGGCGAGCTCAGGGGATTTCGGAGGAAATGGGGGCTGCTCTCGCACTGGTGGCGGAATCCGTGCACGAAGTGCTTGTGTCCCCGCCGACTGGCATCAGCAACGTCACGGAATGGGCAAAGCAGCAAGCCTGCTGGGCAAGGGTCAAGGCCTTGGAGATTGACTGGCCGGAGGCGTGGCTAGGCGAACTGATCGGGAAGGACCGAATCAAGGAAGGAAAGCGGGCGGGCATCAAGGACCAAAAGCTGCTCAACGGAATTGAAGCTCAGTCAGTCGTGGTTTCAGCAGGTGGGCAATTGTGGGCGCAGTTGAGTGCATGGGGGCAATCCCGAAAGCTCCTCTCTCCGACCGAGCTCGGCATATTGCGGGTGGCGGCATCGGTGCCGATGAAGATTCCGTCTGAAAAGCAATGCCTTAAGGTCATCGAGTCGCTGCGGAAGCTCCGAGCGGAAGGTTGCCCGATTGGCTCAGAAATCGCGCTTTGATTGCCTATGACATGCCCTCATGCGCCGGGAGCTTGCCAGCCTACGCTGCATCCTCGCATGGTTCGCAGTAAGATCCGGAAACTGAACCGGTTTCCGATCCTAAAGCTGGGTACAGTGTAGAGCACACCGTACGCCGCCATGCGGCAGAAAGAGATTGTTAAGCAATAGGTTACGCGAAGTTGTTCCTCTACAAAGAGGAGCAAGTCAATGCAAGCAAATGGCTATCTGCTACCAGTGAATGGAGCCAAGAATCATGCTCAAGCCCGATCCGGTGATGGGCGTGGGAGTGGTGAAAAGGCCAAACCGTCCAACCGAGTTCGGCTCAACGGCAACATCGTCCGACGCAAACCGGGCAAGCGCATCCGCGAGTATTGGGACATCGAGCTGCCGGGCTTTGGCCTGCGTGTAAATCCCGGCGGCAAGCGGACATGGTTTGTGCTGTTCCGTCAGCGCGGCAAGCTGCGGCGGGTGTCGCTTGGCACTTCCCGCGACATCTCGGCCGCCACGGCCCGCCGCCTCGCGCGGGCGAAATTGGCCGAGGTGGCGCTCGATGGGTTGCCGACGCGCAAGAATGCTCGCGCAGCGCAGAGGAGCGATGCCCCCCTACTGCGCGACTATGCCGAACGCTTCTGGGCTGACTATTCGCGACACTGGAAACCATCGACCCGCAAGCGCAACGAGAGCGCCATCTTCAAGGAAATCCTTGGCGCATTCGGCGACCGTCGGATTGACGACCTGGCGAAGGGCGACATCCTGTTTTGGCGCGACAGCTTCGTTGAGCGCCCTGGAGTATTCAACCGCACCCTGCCGGTGTTCTCTGTGATGATGGGCTATGCCGAGCGCCTTGGTCTGCGCCCGCGTGGTTCCAATCCCTGCAAGGGCGCGCCGCGCTACAAGCGTAAACCGATGGAGCGGTTTCTGTCGCCACACGAATATGCGCGGCTTGCTACGGCATTGCGGGACTACGAGGCGGAGCAGCCGCTCTATGTCGCAGCGATCCGCCTCTTGATCTTCACCGGCGCGCGTTGCGGCGAGATCGAGCAACTGCGCTGGGAATGGGTGCAGGAGCCGCGACTGATGCTGCCCGACAGCAAGACCGGCGCGAAGATCATCTATCTCAACCGGCAGGCTGTCGATGTCATCGCATCCCTACCGGATCGCAGACCAACCGGCCTGCTGTTTCCCTCGTTCCGCAATCCAGACAAGCCGATCGCGCTCGGCATCTATTGGTCGAAAATCCGTAACCGCGCGGCCCTGCCGGATGTGCGGCTCCATGATTTGCGCCACAGCTTCGCCTCGGTCGCGATCCGCAACAACGTTTCCCTGATGGTGATCGGCAAGCTGTTGGGCCATGCGCTGGCGGAAACGACGACCAGATATGCGCATCTGTCCGACGAGATCGTCGCCGATGCCGCCGAGCGCGTATCCGGCTCCATCGCTCGCCTGATTGGAGTCGCGCAATGAACGCGCTGACCCTGCGGGGAATCGTCGCCGAGGAACTGGGCAGTCTGCGGCTCCATGTGATTGGCAAGTGTGGTGGCCTGGGCGAACTGCGCAAGACCTGCTGGACGCGCGAACTGCCGGGATTTGGGACGCGGCATTACGCCAGTGGACGCAAGGTCTATATCGTACAGGCGCGAATGGAGGGGCGCACCCGCACGGTGACAATCGGCAATGCCAAGGTGGTGAGCCGTGCGCAGGCGATGGATGTGGCTCGCCGCGTCCTGCTCCGTGCCCAGACCAGCGACAACCCGGCAGAGGAGCGCAAACGGCTGCGCAAGGTTCCGTCCTATCGCGACTTCCTCAAGACCTATTGGGACCGTGTATCGCCGCGGTGGAAGCCGTCCACGCTCTACACCCATCGCTATTACAAGCGGAAATATCTCGATCGGGCGTTCGAAGGCCTGTTTCTCGACGAGATCGAGGAACGCCATGTGCAGGAATGGTTCAACCGGATCACCAACACGGGCGGCCCCGGCGCTGCCAACCGTTGCGGTGAAATTCTGCGTGCCATGTTCAACAAGGCCGAACAATGGGGCGTTCGGCCCGAAGGATCGAACCCCTGTCTCTATATCCGCAAGAACAAGGGACGGAAGTGCGAGCGCTTCCTGTCCGATCACGAGTTCAGGCGGATCGGAGAAGTCCTCAACCGGTACGGCAAAACCTTTCCGCTGCACTGCGCCGCGATCAGCCTGCTGATCCTGACTGGCTGCCGCAAGTCGGAGATCACCTGCCTCCAATGGAGCGAGGTGCGGGGAAGGCGCTTGCTGCTGACCGACAGCAAGACCGGCCCGCGCACGGTCTGGCTGGCCGAGGCCGCCGCGACGATCCTCCACGCCCTGCCGCGCCGGGAGAAGCAGCGGTACGTTTTCTGGAACCCTGCTACCCAGCGCCCGATCACCGATATCGGCAACCTGTGGAGCAAACTGCGTGACGAAGCAGGCCTTCCCGGCGTTCGTATCCACGATCTGCGGCACAGCTTTGCCAGCCATGCCGCCGCCCATTCCGAAACCCTGCCGATGATCGGCAAGTTGCTTGGCCATGCCGATGTGCGGACCACGACCCGCTATGCCCATCTTGACGATGGCCATGTCATCGAGGCAGCGCAGCGCATCGGCGACCAGATCGAGCAAAACATGAGCGGCTCATATTCATTGAGCCGTAACACTAAGTATGATAGTGGGCCGTTGCTGCATGACTGAGAACCCGCGCATCCGCATCTACGCCAACCGCTGGTTCGCCAAGTTCGCGGCAAAGGAAAAGATCAGCGATGCCACGCTTGCTGATGCCGTGCATCGGGCCGAATGCGGCCTGATCGATGCCGATCTTGGCAGCGGCCTCATCAAGCAGCGCATCGCGCGCCAGGGCGGCGGCAAGTCGGGCGGCTATCGCTCGATCCTGATCTTCCGCTCGGGCGAGCGGGCCATATTCGTGTTCGCCTTTGCCAAAAGCGACAAGGCAAACCTGAGTGCGGCAGAACTGAAGGTCTATCGCAAGGCGGCCAGCATCATGCTGGAGCTGGGCGAGAACCAGATCGAAACCGAAGTTGAAGCAGGCCGATTGGTCGAGGTGAAAGACGATGAGCAAGGCTAAGGCAAAGACCTACAAGAGCGAGGCGATGGCCGCTGTCCACGAAATGATGGAAGGCCTCCACGACGCAGGCAGCATCGACAAGCGCACCATGCGCGAGTTCGACGAGGCTTGCCTTGCGCCTGCGCCCGTTCTGTCGCCTGACGAGATAAAGGCTATCCGCGAGGCGGAGCATGTCTCGCAGCCGGTCTTCGCACGCTATCTCAATGTGTCGAAGAACCTTGTCTCCGACTGGGAGCGCGGAGCGAAGAAGCCGGGGGGTCCGGCACTGCGGCTGCTTTCGATTATCCAGCGTAGTGGGCTGGATGCGGTGGCTTGAACTGGGCCGATTTCAGACTGTCCGCTTTCGGAATCTAAGCGCAGGATAGTCGTCATCCGGCAGCTGTTGTAGTTCCTTCGAAACCCGCCATTGCTGAGATACATGTTGTGAGTGATATGAAGCGGAAACATCGACAACGAACCCGACAACATCCGGCGCAACCTGGGCCTTTATCTAGTTGCTTCTTGAAGTTTGTCGCTGCCGCCAATGTCGCTCGTAACAAGCTGATCGATCACATCGAGACAGCGTTTCCTCATCTCTGCATTGCCTTCGTTCGAGGTGTAGATCCGCATGAGCGGTTCCCAGAGGCGATAGCCGATAGTCCCGCGTCCGCTCGTCGCGACTGACACTTTCGCCGCCG
The DNA here is from genome assembly GCA_964544675.1 of uncultured Sphingobium sp. Lineage (GTDB taxonomy): Bacteria > Pseudomonadota > Alphaproteobacteria > Sphingomonadales > Sphingomonadaceae > Sphingobium. The sequence goes on along the minus strand of CAZJCT010000041.1, from coordinate 897 downwards.
CCAATTCGATCAGTTCCAGAACCAGTGGATCTAAGGCCGCCGGTGCATCCTCAAGCCGGTGCATGAAATAGGTCCGCTCGCCTTCAAACGAACGAGAGTTCAGGTAACCCCGGTACAGCTCGGCATGGAGCGTCATCGCGCTGGTATCCAGATTGCGGAATACGTCGGCGGCGGCGCTTCTGACCAGTTCGGACTCGTCGTTGAAGAAACCGATGATCAAGGCGTTCAGCTGCGCATCGTACACATCGCGATCAATCTGGTTGGCAGCGACATGTGCGGCCGCAGCCCGCCACTCCTCATTTCCATTCAAAATTCGTTCGCGCTTTGATGCCCACCGCGGGTCGTCGAAACTCCGAACAAAGATGAGAGCGGCGGCGAGCGCGCTGAGAGGCGCATTTTCGCCATTTAGCATTGAAACAAGCAAAGGCCAGGCGAGATCATGGTCCAGTTGGTCAAGGTGCAGCAGTGCGGATCGACCGCTGTCGCTGGCTAGTGCCAGCGGCGCCAGCTCCAGCAATTGGCCAAGCCAGGCAGCGGCATCCGGGAGGTGATGCTTGATTGCGGCCTGGATAAAGAGGCCGCTCGCCGCCAGCAAGCGATCAGGTCCCTGTTCAGCGAACGCACGATCGACGAGAATGCGGTGCTTATCGAACTGTGCCTTGTCATGCCATGCGAACCGTCCGAGCAGATCGATCGCCTTGCCGCGCGGGGTCTCTCGCCCACGCCAGGCCAGTTCATGGCCCAGGTTCATCGCGACCCGGAAGAGTGGCTCAGGCTTATCCTTATCCTTCTTCTGGGTTTCGTGTTCTTTGCCGATGTCCCCTTGCTCGGCAATCTCAGTATGGTGACACGCCTCGAAGAGGAGACCCGGATCGGCAAAGGCGGGACCCTGGCGGC
>CAZJCT010000040.1:0-21450 GCA_964544675.1 uncultured Sphingobium sp. | reverse complement strand
CGCGTGCTGCGCATGCGCTTCGGCATCGGCATGAACACCGACCACACGCTGGAGGAAGTCGGCCAGCAGTTCAGCGTGACCCGCGAACGCATCCGCCAGATCGAGGCCAAGGCGCTGAGGAAACTCAAGCACCCCAGCCGCAGCCGGAAGATGCGGTCCTTCCTCGACCAGTAAGCCTGGTTGGCGGGGGGCGAGCTATTTGGTGAGCTACTGGATCGGGGCGGTTTCCGCTCCGATCTGCTCTACTTCATCAGGCTCGCCGGCAACTACGCCGCCGCCATCTTCATCGACTGCCGCGACCGCGCCCAGTCGAAACACCGCCGGCAGTTCGCGCTGTGGATCGAAACCGAGTCGGTCGAGGACAGGCACCTTCGCGATGCCCTCGTCCAGCGCAAGCCGTGGTTCGATTCGCTGAAGCGGGACTTCCCGCGACTGATCGAGGCGATGCCCCAGCCGATGCGCGACCGGCTCGGCCGCACCATCGTGCAGGATCATGCAATTCCGCTCGACCTCAGGAACTTCGTCGCACTGCTCGACGACCTGCTGGAATATCGACACTGGCTCGAGCATTGGGAGGAGCGCAAGGCACGTGGCGCGATCCCCAATCCCGCCTCAGATGAACGGCTGCTCCGCATCATCGGCCTGATGCTCCTGCCCCAGCTTGCGCATCACCTGCTGGGGCGAATGCACCACCACGCCCGCAAGGCCAGGCTGCGGGACAGGCACGCGCGCGCCGACCGCGCCCGCGCCATCATGAATGCCGCCATTGCCGACCGGCGCGAGGCAAGCCGCCACGTCAACGGGCTGAAGCGCCGGACCGATCTCGACAGCATCCGCGCGCAGCTGATCCGCAAATATGGCAACGCGCCCGGCGGCGCCGCCGTGCACCGGATAGCCAAGGAGGAAGCCAAGAAGCGCCGCGATTTTGAAAGCCGCAAGGCAAGCCTCCTCTCCGTCCACCAGAGCTATTTCGCCGAAGGCACATGGCCGCGCTACAATTATGAGAACTTCCTGATCCGCTTCGGATTCATCGGGCGTGGACGGATCGCTGCGCTCGAGCGCCTGCTGGGCGAGAGACGCGAGGGGCCAGGTGGATTGCGCCATGACTTCATCCACGCCATCGAACCCGCCTTCCACCTCTCGATGGACATCGCGCTCATCCTTCATCTGTGGCTGAGCGATCTGGAAGAAGCCGGAGTGCCCGTCCGCAAGGAAAAGCTGTTCAAACGCAGCTATCGGACGGTGGCCGGCGACGCTGCCAATCTGGCGACGCTACACTACCGGACGATCGTCAACCTGAGGAACGCGGTCGCGCATAATGGCTGGTTCTGGGAGGTCGAGGACCCCGCCATGCCTGGAACTTTCCTCAGCCTGTCCGACCTTCTCGGTCATCTGCTCCCCCTGCCCGCCCGGTTCGGGTTGACCGACGGCGCGGAGCGGCGCAACCACCTGCTCACCACGATCGAAGCCGCGTTGCGCCAGCAGATGTGCGCCTATGTCTATCGTAAGCGCGGTTCGGACGACGATCCCAACAGGTCTCCACCGCCGGTCGTGGTCAGGCGCTGGACCACCGACACCCGCGAACAATATGCCGACAAAACGCAGTGGCGGATCGAGCGCCGTGCCGCGCTTCGCAGCCTCACCGCGCACTGGATGCGCGAAGTCGCCAAGGCGCGGGGGAATTGACAGATGTTCCGCATCCGTTCATGCTGAGTACGCGGCTTTTCCAATAAGTCCGCAGGCTCTTTTCTGCGGTTTTTCAACTGACAGGCAAGGAGCTGTTGCAGTCACCCCACAATTGAGGGGTGGCTGTGACCGCACGTCTCAGCCATGCTCGCCTCCCTTCGTTGCAGTCACCCCACAATTGAGGGGTGGCTGTGACTCGCTCACAGCGTATCCTCCGATAGATCAGTTGCAGTCACCCCACATTCGAGGGGTGGCTGCACATAGCTAACTCAGAACCCGAACCGCACCGCCAGCCTTATGTCGCGGCCCGACAGCGGCACGAAGTCCTTCGTGAAGCTGGAATGGCGGCGGGCGTCGACGTCGAAGATGTTGTTCGCCGACAGGACGATCGTGCTGCGGTCGGTGCCGAACGGCTTCCAAGAGACCGACGCGTTGACGAGCGTGAAGTCGTCGGTCGGGGTTTCGAACACCGCGACATCGTCCTGTGCGAAGCTGTGCTCGACCTCGACCCGCCCACCGAACGGCCCCGCCTCGGCGCTGAGGCCGCCGAGGATTCGCAGCGGCGGAATCCGCGGGAGGTTGCCGCCCGCGTCGAGCTGCGCATCGACATAGTCGGCGACGATATTGCCCGTCAGCGTGAAGGCGTCGGTGCGCACCAGCGGCGCCTCGATCTCGCCCTCGACGCCCAGATAGCGCGCCCCGGCCTGACGGAACTGATAGATGGGCAGGCCATCGGCCTCGTCGCCGGTCTCGATTTCGTAGATATAGTCGTCGAACCACTGCGCATAGCCGCTGAGGTGGAAATGCAGGCCGCCGACCTCCCCGCGCGCATAGAGCTCCGCCCCCCAGGCCTTTTCGGTGGTGAAGCCCGGATCGCCCACCTCGAACGCCTGGGTCGCGATATGGGGACCGTTCGAGAACAGCTCCTCGGCCGAGGGCGCTCGTTCGGCGCGCGATCCGGTCACGCCGATCCGGACATCGGGCGCGACGGCATAGGACAGGCTGACGGCGCCCGAGAAGGCGTCAAAGCCCCGGTCGACCGCGATCAGCTCGCCGTCGTCCTCATCGCCGATGCGAACCGTGTCGGAGGAGACGTCGGTGCGTTCGTAGCGCGCGCCGATCTCCAGCCCCCAGTTGCCAAGCTCGAACTCCTGAAGCGTGAACAGGCCGAACTGGCTGGTGCTGTTGGGCGGCACGAACGCTTCCGCGCCGATCGCTTCGAAGTCGCGCAGAAAGCCCTGCGCGCCTATCACGCCGCGCCAGCCATTGCGGTCGGCCTGGACCAGCTCGATCCGTCCCTCGAACGCTTCCGAATTGAACACCGTGCCGACCTCGTCGCCCTCGAACTCGGTATGCTTGTAGTCCGAATAGCCGCCGCGCACGTGGATATGGTCGATGAAGCCGCCGCCGACCTCGACATCGCCGCGCATGTCGGCGCGGAACTGTCTCAGGCCGATGGTGACGGGGCCTTCCTCCTCATGACCCTCCTCGCCCTCATGCTCCTCTTCACCTTCGCCCTCTTCCTCGCCATGCGCATGCTCGACGCCGGGGCGCGCGGGAACGCCATAGTCCGAGTCATACCAGCCGACCGAAAAGCCCAGGCTTCCGCCATCACGGATCAGCGTGACGCCGCCGCCCGCCGTCCAGGTCCGCGTGGCGCTGTTGGGGAGCGTTCCGCGCAGGCCAGCGAGAGCCTCGGCCTCGTCGGCTTCCTCGTCATGCCCTTCCTCGCGCTCCTCGGCGGCGATATCCAGTTGCTCGGCGCGCAGGCGCGGCGAAAGGACAAAGCCGCCGACATCGAGGTCGTCGGTGCGGCGATAGCTGCCGTCGGCATGAACCACGATCCCGCCGCCCAGCGCGATGTCGGCGGCACCGCCGATGCTGCGCTCCTCGGCCGCCGATCCCAGCGTGCCGATCGCGTCGACGCGCACGCCGCCTTCGGGCACTTCGCGCGGGATGCGCCGGTCGAGCACGTTCACCGCGCCACCAATCGCCTGGCTTCCGAACAGCAGCACCGCTGGTCCGCGCAGGATCTCGATCCGCTCGGCGGTCAGCGGGTCGATGGTGACCGCGTGATCGGCAGAGGTGTTGGATACGTCGAGCGACCCAAGGCCGTCTGTCAGGACGCGGATACGCTCGCCCTGGAAACCGCGCAGGACCGGCCGCGACGCGCCGGGGCTGAAGGATGTCGCGGACACGCCCGGCTGGCTGGCCAGCGTGTCGCCGATCTGACCACGCAGCGAGCGGGTCAGCGTCTCGCCGTCGATCACCGAGGTGCCGGGCAGGACGTCGAGGTCGCGCACATAATCGGCGGTCACGACGATCTCACGCTGATGCGCGCCCTCACCCCCCTGCCGACGGTCAGCCGGTGCCGCTGCCAATCCGCCGGTCTGGGCAAAAGCCAGGGTCGGGACCGTCAGGGCCATAGCGGAACTTAACAGCAGTGTTAGGGGACAAGAGGGTCTGGAGTCCGGGATATGGCGGGATCGAGCGCGATAACGCGGGACGAAGTGCCAAAAAAATTGGGTTTTCTGCCGGTTTCGTCGAGGCTCGCCTAAGTGGGAGCTGTGTCTAAAGTGCGACGCGAAATAGACACCTGCGGCCAACAGCAGCTGGAGTCGATACCGCCTAAGAGATAGCCTAGTGAAGAGCCTCTTAGTGGCGGAAAACTGGCCTCTCATGGTTTGATGAGGCCTGATCAAAGAAATCCCGGGCGTCCCACTTGCGCCCGAGGAAGTGGGAGCCGCCGCAAAGGGCGACTGCGAGCCCGGAAGCTCGCTATTGCGGCGGTTTCCCGGAAACCCCGAACATCTAAGTGGGAGGAAAATCCGGCCCGCTCATGCGGCCGACATCTGGTCGCCGGAAACTCTGCCAAGATCGAAATGTTTGAGTTTCCGAACTGGAAATCCAATGCCGGCCCGTCTCGATCAGCTGCCGAGCCAGCTTATCAGGAACATGGCCACGATGACGAACCCGACACATCCCATGCAGCTCTGAAAACTGTTCGGTCGCTGCTGGGCGCGCAGCCACGTGCCGAATACAGACTTAGCGCTACAAAAACGGCAGACAGTGGCGTTCCGCTTAATGGTTTCCGCGCAGATCGGGCACGGCATCTCATCGCTGTTCATCATCTCGCCCCCTGTACGCGATTCTCGGGCTGTGAACGCCATGCTCGTTAGCCAATTCCTGCAAAAGGCCCGATTTTGCAGTTCGTGCTTGGCGCGCCAGTTCCTCTACGTCGATTGTATGTCCGGTAAGCACAGAAAGAAGGGAAAGAACTGCCTCTCGCTCTCGGTGCGAGAGAGCATGCACCATCCCCAATATCTTTTGATCAACAAAGCTGAAGTCACCCGAGCTCCGCTGACCAGTAACTAAATACGACACGTCTATATTGTGCTGCAACAGCTTTATGAAATAGTCAGCTTTTGGCGGGATGCGGCCCTTTTCGTATGACGTTTGTGTATTCTCGCTCACATCAGCCAATTTCCCGAAATCAATTTGACTGAGCCGGATACGGTTGCGTTCCTCCCGTATGCGCTGCCCGAGCGCCTGCAACGCGTGATCAATCGCCATACCGTTTGACAACCTCAAAAACACGTGACAAAAACCACAACAATCTACGGTCAACCGGAGATAGTTGCGGTGATAATCACAGAGTACCACCCAGAGGACATCAAGGCGGCCATCCGGAAGCGGTATCGCTCCGTCGTTCGCTTCGAAAAAGCGGAAGACCTAGGAAAAGGTTCGGTTGCCGAGGTCCTGCGCGGGCGCAAATCCTCACGCACGGAGCGAGCAATCCGGCGTGTCCTGGAACAGGACGCGATGCTGGCTGGTCGGAAATCCATAAACCCGGTTTCTAGCGAAGAGGACGCGCTTGCGCACCGTCTAAATGCGGAGGCGCGATAGACATGGGGGCGCTGACGCTGTCACCCGCTGACCTCAAGGTCGTCGTTGGTGAGCCGAGGGTTCTCGATGTCCGTCTCGGCGAGGTGCTGGGAATGGCCCAGCCGCTCAACATCCGGGCTATCATCCGTTCAAACATGGCTCGGCTAGAGCGTGACGGGGCAGTTTTCACGCGCCGCGTGAAAACTCCATCGGCCCGCGGACGCAACGGCGAGGGGCGTCCCTCGACGGAGTATCTACTGAACGAGCGGCAAGCCTATCGCCTCTGCATGTTCAGCCGCACCGAGCGTGCGGCCGTCGTGCAGGATCAGATGGTCGATGTCTTCTTCGCGTATCGTCATGGGCAACTCACCGCCCGGGTTTCCGAACAAGACCGATGGAATGCGCTCGATCGCCGGATCGCTCAACTTGAGCGACTGGCGCGCGCGCAGACGAATGCGGGATCGGACAACTTTGTGCGCGCCGTGACCTATGCGCCGCCCATCATGGCCATGATCCACGACGGAAGTCGTCGTCGTCGTCGTCAGCGGCGGCCTCGCTTCTGGGGCGACATCGAGGTGCGCTCGCTGGTGATGAGCCTTCATCGCCAATGCACGATCGACGAGGCCTGTCAGCGCCTGGTTACCCAGTTCGGTCCTGACCGCGCGCCGAGCCGGAGCTCCCTGGGGCGATTCTGGAAGCAGTATGACAGCGTGCGGGGGGTGAACTGACATGGCCGCTCCCCGCAAGATCGAACTGATCCCGGTCGCGGAGATCGTCGTCGGCTCCGACCGGCTGCGGCCGCTCAACAAGGCGCGGGTTGACGGGCTGGTTGCCACTCTGCGCGAAGAGGATTGCCCGCCGCTGCTGCCGATCGAGGTATGGCGCAAGCCGGGGCAACAGGGCTGGACGCTGATTGACGGGCTACACCGGCTGACCGCGAAGCGGGAGATCGGCGATTCCCATGTCGAGGCACTGGTCCACGACAACAGCAGCCTGACGGCGCGGACCGTCGAGTTGCAGCGCAACCTGTTCACTGGCGAATTGACCGCGTTCGAGACGGCCAAGCACCTTGCCGAACTCTACTACCTTGAACGAGCGAAGCGCGGGCTGCAGCCTGGTGACGATCCGCGCAAGTTGGGCGGGAGACCTCCGCAAGCCCTTGCGAATGCGCGTGAAAAAACATCCGCAGCGTTTGCGGAAGTTTCCATCTCTGCAGAAGTGGGCCGCTCAATCGGCATTCAAGAGCGGCGGACGCAGGATTACATCGCGATTTTCCGGGCTCTTTCGCCGGATGTGGCCGAACGGATCGAGTCCAACCGGCTTGATTTGGCGGCTGCGCAACTAGCTTTGCTCGCAAAGCAGGAGCCGAATCTCCAGCGGGACATCGTCGAGCGGCTGTTGATCCCGGAGGATCATCCCGATCCTGATGTGCTCGCGCGACGCGTCACCACAGTGACGGCGGCGTTGAAAGGCGAGGCTCGCCAGCGCGCCGACAACAAGCGGCTCTCAGCTTTCGTCGCCAGCTTCAAACGCATGGCCCTCACCGAGAAAAAAGGTGCGCTGGGCAGCCTGGAGAAGCATCTTCCGGCCGGCTTTGTACTGGTCACGCCAGATGATGGCGAGAAGGTGGCGTCTGTACGCGACGCGCTGGCAACGGCCTTTGCTCTGGCGCTTGACCTCATGGAAGGCGGCGAGCCAGTCGGAGATGAGCGCCTGAAAGATGTCGCTCAAGACCTTCAGACCGCACAAATCGCCCTTTCCCAGATGATGGGAGGCGCGAAGTGAGCCCCCAATCGAGCTGGGAGTGGTTCCTCGGCGAGCCCATCGATCTTCGGCTCGAAGCTGAATGGCGGCTGGAAGTTGTCGAAGCGGTAGAAGCTCGGCAGCGGATCGGGATGAGCCGTTGGGCGGCGGTTGCAATGGTGAGCCAGCTCAAGCGTGTGAACTGGAGTTGCGTTGTTGGATGGCTGAACGTCTGCGAAGGCACCCCGAGCCCGCGTGAGCGACTGATCAACCTCATCTCGGCTACCAAGAGAAGAGTCCTTAATCTTCCGAGCGCCTGCATCTGTGCGGGAGGCGACGATGCAAAAGCCTGAGGCCCCCATCCACGGCCGACAGGGTCGCGTGATCGTCGACGAGTACGCGTTCCTGACCGATCCCGCTGAGCGACTGGTCGACGATGTCGATCGCTGCCCGGCCTGCCTGCGCGAAGTGTGCGGCGTATGGGACGATGGCCTCGCCGGGATGTTGCCTTGCGGGGTGCCCAGCCATGGATGAGCCCACAGCCCGCCCGCTCGACGCGATCGCGCATCTCGACGCGGCGATTGCGGCGCTCACCAACAACGCTGTCGAGGTCGACAGGACCACGGGGCGGGAGACGGAGGTTTCCTCGATCGAGCTCAGCGTCGGCCGCGACCTCCTCCACATCGAGCGCCAGATGTTCGCGAAGGGCTCGCTGCTCGGCGAAATCGGAGAGTGCGTCAATCAGGCGCTGATCGAGGTCATCGCCGCGCGCAACGCCCTGCGAGGTGCCCAATGACCGCCGCGCGCATCGCGAAGCTGCAGGCCGCAGCGGACTATGTCTCGCTCAAGCTGCGCGAGGGTGTCGCATCGGCCGAGATCATCACCGGGCTCGTTGCCATTCATGGCGCGAGCTACGCCACGGATCGCGACCCCTATCGACTTCGCGTTGCGGGCGTCGCCGCCACCTGCACCTGGTCGCGCGATCATGGGCTGCTCGATGCGTGGCGGCGGAATGCCACCCGTCACCTGTGGCGGGAGCGGCTCGCATGAGCGCCGGTCCTGTCCTCTGTGCCGCCACCGGCTGCCGTCTCGACGTCAAGCGGGGGCAGCTTATGTGCAAGGCGCACTGGCTTGCGCTGCCGAATCCGCTGCGCGACCGCATCTGGGAGACGTGGCGCGCATTCAATGCCCTCCGCTCGCCGCGCAGCTCGGCCGAGGCGGAGCGCCAGCTCGGCCGGATGGGCGAGTATCGCGAGGCGGTCCGTGCGGCGGTGGCCTATCTCGAAGCTGTGCCGACTGCCGGCGGTCAGCAGGCGGTACGCTCGGTCGAAGTTCCGGCTGCCGCTAGCCGGCGCGACCAGATCGATTGGGTCTATGAGCAGCGCAAGCGCGACATCGTGCGCCTCTATACCGTCGAGCGGAAGACATCGCGCCAGATCGGCGCGGAGGTCAGGCTGAGCCACGTCCGAGTCCTGCAGATCCTCGCCGAGGCGGGAGTCACGCGCCGAAGGGCGGGACCACGAGCCGCCTCAGCCGATCTCGCGGCGCGGATCGCTGAGGTTCATCCTGAAAAGGTGCCGACATGAGCCGCACGGTCGAGCGCATGGCGCGTGCGCGCGCCGAGTTCGAGGCGGCGATGGCGCTTGGCTGCTCGATTCCCGAGCTTCGCCGCCGCCGCGAGGCTGACCGCCATTATCTGCGCCAGCGCGCGCGCGGCGATGTCGACGATCACACAAACGAGCTGATGAGCGGCCCTTCAGAGGGCTCTCAGGGGGATTTCAGGCGCTTTGACGCGCCCTGGATGATGAGGGACTGATGCCGAGGATCACGCGGTGGGGGCACGATCGATCCAGCAACCTGCGGGCAGCGCCGGAATGGCTGACGCCCGAGAAGGTCGGGCGGTTGATCCGGTTCATGGATGGTCTGGAGGCGCCCGCGATCGGGCGGCTGACACCGGGAGCTCCGGCCTCCGCCGAGGAGGTCGTGCGGCTGCAGCGTGCGGTGGCCAAAGCCAGCAGGCGACCGGTGCCAGCCCACAAGGTTCAAAAAATCGAGTTTCTTCCCCCGTCCGATACCAAGCCCGTGCAGATGGGCGACGCTAAGGGGGTGTCACCGGTGCGATCGGACAGCCGATGTGACCCTGAAGCGGGCAGAGCAGAGCCGGGGCGGCGTCCGTCCGGGCAATCCCGCGCAAAGCCTTCCGGGACTGCACCCCGGAAGGCGGACGAGACGGCCCCGGCGGCGGTGATCGCGCCGCCGGTGGCCGTCACCCCGTCCGAAATCCCGGACGTCCCTGCGGCTCAACCTGTTGCGAACAACAAGAACGATGGGGCCGAACCCCATTTTGCCGCGCTCGGGAGAATGGACATGATCCGGGCGGCTGCGGAACGGCTTGCCGCTCGCCAGCCTGCCGCCCCCAAGCCCGCCTACGCACCCTCCACGAAGGCCGAGATTAGTATCAGCGCGCGGCCGGACTGGATCGCGCAGCGGGCGGAACGGCTGAACGGCGCGATCGCCTTCCTCAAGGCGCGCTGCATTCTGGTGACGCCGGTCGATCGGCAGGCATTGGTCGGCACCTACTACATGACCGGGAATCAGAACCGGTTCACCGCCGAGCAAGTGATCGCTCGCGCCGTCCGGCTGGGCTGGGAGAGCGCGGAATGACGCGCGCCGCCCCTCCAACCGGGCGATGCGCATATTGCGGCATCGTGGCCCCGCTGACGCGCGACCACATCGTGCCGCGGTCGCTGCTGGCCGCGCCGCTGGGCGCGAAGAACATCGTGCGGGCGTGCGAGTCCTGCAACAAGCTCAAGACCAACATGACGCCCGCGCAGATGCGCGACCTGAGCGGTGAGATGCGCGCGGTGGCCAACCGCCTGGGCCGGATCGCGACCCGCGTCGACCAGCTCTGCCGCGAGCGCGGCCTCGATATGCCGGGAGGGCGGGGCTGATGGCCAAGTTCTCTGCAAGCGACCTCATCATTGGGGCGCTTTCCTCGATCGATTACCGTGCTGACATCACGGAGATAGGCCGGTTTCGGCAACAGCTCTTCCGTCTGGCGGCCATCGCCAAGCGGTCGCTCTTCGATATGACGATTGTCAGCGAGGTGGCCACGCAACGGTTTTTGGCACACGAGCCACATGCCGCGCTGGACGACGAGCTACCTCGCCAACGTGCTCTCGAAGTAGCCAATAGCCTGCTGAAAGCCGTCCATATCCTGCGTTTTGGTCGGACGGTCGAGGACACCCTTCAAGAAGCTCTGGCGGGCCTAATCGGATGGTACGCAATCACCCCGTCGGGCGATCAGATGCTGGAGCGGCACCTTTGCGAGGCGTTGCAGCGTCTCGAGCCGTCCAGGACCGAATCGAACCTGCCGCATCCGACCATCTTAGCCGGAGCAGTTTTGCACGGTTCATGGCTATGCGTGCCTCGCGATCATCGGCGCGAGTTCATCGTCAAAGTGGTTATGGCAGACGTTGGGCTGGGAGCGGCCAACGATGGGTAAGCGCCGTTCCTCGCTTCCTGCTGACCAGCTGATCTTCAGCTTCGACGCGCCGGTTGCGGCGCGCGATGCAGCGTCGCTGGCCGGGCTCGACCGGATGGTCGCGGCGGCGACCGCGCGCGTGCTGACCGAGGACGAGCGCAACCGGCATGAGATCGCCGGACAGATGAGCGCGCTGCTCGACGAGACCGTCAGCAAGGCAATGCTCGACGGCTACGCGGCCGAGGCACGCGAGGATCACAACATCTCGGTCCACCGGTTCCTGGCGCTGATTGCCGTGACCGATCGGCACGACGTGCTCGACGCCCTCGTCCGCCGGATCGGCGGCGCGGTGCTGGTCGGGGAAGAAATACGCACCGCGCAGCTCGGCCATATCGACCGGCAGATCGCGGAACTCAGGGAAAGGCGGCGCGCGCTCGAAACGACGACGCGCCCGATCAACAGGGGGGATCGGGGCCATGTCCGCAGCTAAGCAGTGGTTCAGCGCCGAAGAGATCGCCGAGCTGCGCCTGCCCGGCCTCCCTCGATCGAAGCGCCACGTCAACGAGCGGGCGAAGGCGGAGCGGTGGGCGCTCAAGGTCGATGCCGACGGCGAACCGCTCGCCCGGCGGCGGCAGGCGCGCGGTGGCGGCGTGGAATATCACGTCGCTGTGCTGCCTGCAGCCGCACGAGCGGCGCTGATCGAGCGGCCCACGGCCCCGCTGATCCAAGCACCCGCCGCGAATGACGAGGCGCTCAATCCGGCCTGGCACTGGTTCGACCGGCAGCTCGGCACGGTCAAGGACGAGGCGGCGCGCCGCCTGGCGGTGGTCCAGGAGATCGCCGAGCTGGAGACGGCGGGGCTCACGCGCTCGGCAGCCATCGCGGAGATCGCAGGCCATCGCGGCGTGGCGGCATCGACCCTCTGGGGCTGGCTGCGGCTGACGGCGGGCCTGCAGCCCACGGACTGGCTGCCGGCACTGGCCCCCAGGCGCAAGGGCGGCGGGCGAGAGGCTGAAATCGACCCGGAACTGTGGACGATGTTCAAGTCGGATTATCTGCGCCCTGAGCGGCCCACGCTGTCCAGCTGCTATTACCGGATCGCCCGCGTGGCCGCGGCCGAGGGCATCGCCATCCCGATCATCAAGACCTTCCAGCGCAAGCTGGAGCGTGAGCTCGATCCCCGCGTCGTGATCTTCAAGCGCGAGGGGACCGAGGCGCTGCGGCGGTCGCTTCCCCCGCAGCAGCGGTCGGTCGCCGGGCTTCGCGCGATGGAGCTGGTCAACATCGACGGCCACAAGTTCGACGTGTTCGTCCGCGACGGCGAGCGGGTCTTCCGCCCGATCATGGTCGCGATCCAGGACGTGTTTAGTCGCAAGATTCTGGCCTACCGGATCGGCGAGGCCGAAAGCGCGGTGCTCACCCGGCTGGCCTTCGCCGATCTCTTCCGTGACTGGGGCATCCCGCGCGGATGTCTGCTCGACAATGGCCGGGCCTTCGCCTCGAAGTGGATCACGGGCGGCGCGCTCACGCGCTTCCGGTTCAAGATTCGCGAGGAAGACCCGACCGGGCTGCTGCCGTCGCTGGGCGTCAACCCGCACTGGGCGACGCCTTATCGCGGCCAGTCCAAGCCCATCGAGCGCGGCTTCCGCGATCTCTGCGACACGGTGGCCAAGCATCCGGCGCTTGCCGGCGCCTACACCGGCAACCGGCCCGATGCGAAGCCGGAAAACTACGGCTCGCGCGCCATTCCCGTCGCTGATTTCGTCGAGCTCGCACGCGAGGAAATCGCGGCGCACAATGCCCGGCGCGGCCGGCGGACGGAAATGGCGAACGGTCGCAGCTTCGATGAGGTCTTCGCCGAAAGCTATGCGGTTTCACCGGTAGGCAAGGCGACACCGGAGCAGCTGCGGCTGGCGCTGCTGGCGGGCGAGAACCGACGCGTCGATCGGCGTGTCGGAACAATCGAGATGCTCGGCAATCGTTACTGGTCGGACGGCCTGCGCGACCACCACGGGCAGACGGTCACCGTCCGGTTCGACCCCGACGACCTGCATCAGCCGATCCATGTCTATGATCTGGCCGGGCGGTATCTCTGCAGCGCGGAGCTGATCGAGGCGACCGGCTTCCTCGATGTCGAGGCCGCCAGGGCGCGCGCGCGGCTTGAGTCCAACTATCGCAAGAGCGTGCGCGCTGCTGTCGATGCCGAGCGGCTGCTCAGCGCCGACGACATCGCTGCCCGTCTCCCCCGAACCGCAAGGCCGACGACGCCCGAGCCGAGCGTCGTTCGCCCGGTTCGCGTGCGCGGCAATGCCGCCGCCGCGCTCAAGCCTGTCGAGGCCGACCCGCAACCCGCCAAGCCTGCACTCCTCGACCGCATGGCGGCGGGGATGCTGCGCCTGGTCGAAGACTGAAAGGAGCACGCATGATCAACGCCCTCACGATTCCCGTAGATGTGGAGGAGCTTCGCATCTGGGCGAGCGGCTACAAAGACCATCATCAGCCGCCGCTCAGCTGGAAGGCCTTTGGCGCGCAGGTAGGCATCCCAGACGGGACGCTGCAGCCCTGGTGTAAGGGCAATTATCAGGGTGATAACGAGCGCATCGCGCGCACGATTTTCAAGTTCCGCCAGACGCTTCATGCGCGCAATGAACAGTCGGCGATGGTGCCGGTCGATCCGGGCTATTTCGAGACCGAGACGTCGCGCCGCATCCAGACGCTACTCAAGATCGCCCATATGGGCCGCATCACGATCGCCGCCACAGGGCCCGGGACCGGCAAGACCATGGCGTCCGAGGACTATATGGCGAAGGCGCAACCCGTCTGGCGGGCGACGATGGAGCCGACGTCGAAGACGGTCAATTCCATGTGCGTGGCGGTGCAGAGGTGCCTTGGCGTCGAGGTCAAGTATCTCTGGGCGCACGGAATATCGACGATGATAGCAGATCGCTTCCGGGGACGGCGGGGGCTGCTGATCATCGACGAAGCGCAGCATCTTGAATGGGCGGCCTTCGAGCAGATCCGGGCCTGGCACGATTCCACCGGTGTCGGCATCTGCTTTCTCGGCAACGAGGAACTGCTCGCCCGTATCGAGAATGGACGGCAGCGCGACGCCTTCGGCCGACTGAACAGCCGGATCGCACAACGCCACGTCCAGCGACTTCCGCTCGCCGAGGACGTCATCGCCTTCTGCGACGCCTGGCAGCTCCACGATCCGGGAATCCGGAAGTATCTGAACCAGATCGCGCTGACACCCGGCGTCGGCGGCCTGCGCGAGTGCAAGATGATCGTCGAGGCGGCGACCTATCTCGCCGTAAGCGAGAATCGCGGCCTCACGCTGGCGGATCTTCGCGACGCCCAGTCCGAGCGCGCCACGCGGTGGATCGCGGCATGAGCGTGCTCGGGAAATGCGCCGCCGCCTTGCGGGAGGGCGGCAAGCCGATGTCGCTTGGCGGGCTTGGCGCGCGTGTGCTGGTCGGCGCGACTGCGGCCTATGCCATGCTGGTTGCGTTGCTTGCGATGGGGCCGGCCCAATGAGGCTGGAGGATCGCGTCGCGCGGATCGAGGCCGAGCTGGGTTTCGATGTCCCTCGGGCGGCCTTTGTCCCGTGGTGGGCGGAGGCCGCTCCCGCGCTCCATGAGCGCCAGCCCTCCTTTCTTGAGGTGTTCGGTGTCCGCACGATCGGCCGGCATGTCTGCCGCGAGATGAACCTCGATTTTGAGACTCTGCTCACGTCATTCCGTGCGACTCCGCTCTTTCATGCCCGTTGCGCGACGGCCTTTCTGGCGCGCACGCATCTCCACAGGACGTACCCCCAGATCGGCCGCGCACTGCGCGTCGATCACAGCAGCGTGATCCATCAGTGCCGCCGCGCCGAGGCGCTGATCGCGTCGGACGACGCCTTCCACCAGCTGGTCGATATCGTCTCGCGCCGGCTGTTCCGGAAGGCCGTGGTCCGGAGCGCGGTGGCATGAGCGCGCGGGCACGCCAGGCGCGCTTTGATGGCGCGAGCCAGCACCGGCGCGGCCTGATCGCCAAGGTCCACGTCGCGCGCAAGCAGCTGGGCCTCGACGAGGACAGCTATCGACAGATCCTCGCCGATGTCACCGGCCATGCGAGCGCGGGCGACTGCGACGAACGCCAGCTCAAGGCCGTGCTCGGTCATTTCGAGTCGCGGGGCTTCGCTCCCCGGCCTCGGAAAGCAGGCGTGCGTCCGGCGGCCGACCATCCGTCCGCCCGCAAGGCGCGTGCGCTGTGGATCTCGCTCCACCAGCTCGGCGCGATCGACAATCCCGCCGAACAGGCGCTTGAGGCGTTCGCACGAAGGCAGCTCAAGGTCTCCGCGCTCCAGTGGGCCGATCAGAGCCAGTGCTACAAGCTGATCGAGGCGCTGAAGGCGGTGGCCGAGCGCCACGGCTGGCGGCAGGACTTCACCGGGCCGCTCGCCGCGCTCGACAGCATGAGCCGGACCCGGCAGCTCAAGGCGCGCCTTTGCGAGGCCATCCTCGTCAAGCTCAAGGCCGCCGACATCGTCCCGGGCGACTGGACGCTGGCCGACGCCGCGTTCCGGCTCTGCGGTATCACGCTGGGCGAGGGACGGCGCTTGACCGCCTCGGTCGAGGAGCTCGACCTCTGCGCCCGCTCGCTGGGCGACAAGCTGAGGGGCGCGAAGCCATGACCGTTCGCATTCATGCGCAGTCGCGCACCTATGCGCGGATCGAGACGGCAGCGATGCCGGTCGTCTCGAGCCGTCCCGATCGCCTGCGCCGGTCGCGCGCGATGTGGCGTGCGGTGGCAATGGGGCTGATCGTGGTCGAGATCATCCGGTGGTGCATCTGATGGGCGCGCCGATGACCGCCAGCTCGATCTTTCGTGAGATCGTCGAGGTCATCGGCGATGCCGACGCGCGCCTGCTGTGCGACAGGCTCGGCGGAACAACGCTTTACGTCCCGGCGCACATCGCGGCATCGCATCCCATTTGCCAGGTGATCGGCGCGCGCGCCGCCAAGCAGCTGTCGGAGCATTTTCGCGGATCGCATTTGCAGCTTCCCAAGGCGTATCACCGGCGGCAGAAGGTGCTGGAGCTGCGCGCGACGACCGACATGACGGTCAAGGAGATCGCGCTCGCCACCGACTATACCGAGCGGCATGTCTATGACATCCTCGCCGCTCATCGCGAGGACGACGGTCAGCTCGATCTGTTCGACCTGCTCTGACCTGAATTATCTCATCATGATGGGCGTCGGCATCTCAGCCACAAGCGCCCTATGGCCGACCCCCAGGAAATCGTCGTCGAGGGCTATTCCGCACGCTACGCCCATGCCGTCAAGGCGGTGCTACGGCGCGAGGGTGGCTTTGTCGACGATCCCGCCGACCGTGGCGGAGCGACCAACTACGGGATTTCGCTGCGGTTCCTGAAGGCAGAGGGCAGGCTCGACCTCGATCAGGACGGCGTCGCCGATTTCGATCTCGACTTCGACGGCGATATCGACGGCATCGACATCCGCAAGCTGACACGCGGCGACGCGGTCTATCTCTATCATCGCTGCTTCTGGCTGCCGGTGAAGGCCGATCGCTTCGCGCGGCCGATCGGCGAGGCGATGTTCGACCAGGCGGTGAACGGTGGCCTGGTCGCGGCACGCAAGCTGCTGCAGCGCGCGATCAATGCCTGCTACGCGATCGACCCGCCCAACGGCCTCAAGCCGCTTGTCGCCGACGGCGTGCTCGGCCCGCTGACATTCGTCGCCTATGACGCGGTCGTCCAGTATCACGGCCTCGACGTCCTCATGGAGGCGTATCGGGACGTGACGGCCGATCGCTACCGCGCGATCGTCAAGGCCGATTCCAGCCAGCGGCGCTTCCTCAAGGGCTGGTTGCGGCGCGCCGCCGATCTGGGGCGCGACGTGTGAGCTGGCTGATCGACAAGCTCACCGGGCCGTTCCTGCGGCCGCTCGTGATCGGTCAGGCCATCAGCATGGCGCTGATGGCGGGCGCGATCGTCTTTCTGGCCTCGTCACGCGGCTCGCTGCTCGACTGGCAAAGGCACGTGCTCGGCGCAATCGCGCATGCCGTCGATCAGCGCGACGGACGTGGCCGGCTTCTGCCCGTGAAGCCCAAGGATGCGCCAGCGCATATCCTCGCCCTTGGCCGTGTCCGGGCCGACATCAAGGTCGCGCGCCAGACCGCCAGGGCCGAGGATGCGGCCCACAGCCTCAAGGTCGAGCGGCAGGACGCCGCAATCAATCGAAAGGAAGTCGATGACCTCGAACAGCGACTCGCCGCCGCCCGCTCGGAAGCCGCTGCGCTCCGTCGGGCTTATGCTGCTCGCGGCGGTACCGATGCTTCTGTTGATGGCGCTGCTCAGCGCCTGCGCACCGAAGTCGGCGCGACCGGAGGCGATCGCCGTGACGGCGGAGCGTCGGCAATGCCCGGCCTATCCGCTGCCCGATCCCCGGTTGATGAAACGGCCGGAGCGGATCGACTTCCTGAAGCCGCCACCACCGGAACCGTCGCGCTCGAACCCATGACGATCGAGGAACGCCTGCTGGCGACCGAGCAGGCGATCCGGCTCGATGGGCTGATCAGCGCCATCGAAGGCTTCGCGAAGGTCGACCGATGAGCAGCGCCGCCAACCGCATGGAAGCCGCCGCTGCCGCCGCGTCGGGGCCGGTGATGATCAATATCCTCGGCTACAATGTGCCAGCCCTTGCGGCGCTGCTGTCGATCGCCGGCGTCATTCTCGCCAGCATGATCGCGCCGCCGCCCACGCGTCGCCTCAGCCGTGTCCAGAAGGGCGCGCTCGTCGCGCTGCTCTGCATTTTCGTCCTCGGGCTGCTGATCTCCGATCCCAATCGCAGCCTGATCGTATCGACCTGCTGGGCGATCGGCGTCGGATATGCCGGCCTGCCCATCATCCAGGCCATCCGGGACCGCGTGTTGCCGCAGGCCGACGGAGACAGCCTTGAACCTTGAAATCCTCATCAGCGCCGTGATCCTCGTGGCGATCGGCGTGGCGGCATGGCTGGGCCGGAAACAGGGCGAGGCCAATCCGGTCAACACCGCGCGGCTGCAACGCGATGTCACCGATCTGCGCGCGCGGCTCGGCACCATCGAGGCGTCGATGAGCGCGATGCGCGCCGACCTCGACGATGCGCCGACCAAGGCGGACATCGCTGCGTTGCAGGGCAAGGTCGAGACCGTTGCGGCGGTCGCCGAGAAGACCGACCAGGCGGTCGTCCGGATCGAGCAGCTGCTGATGAGCCAGGCTCTCGGAGGGCGCGGCAAATGAACTTCAACCAGATGAACGACGCGCACGTCCGGCTCGCGATCCTGCGGCTGCTCAACGGCGCCGCCAACTACACCGCCAATGACAGCGTGCTGACCCAGGCGGTGCAGGGCCTCGGCCTGGTCTGCACGCGCGACCAGATGCGCGGTCATCTCGGCTGGCTCGAAGAACAGCGCGCGCTGGCGCTGCTCCACCCGACCGAAGGTCTGATCGTCGCGACCATTACCGAACGCGGCTGCGACCTTGCCGCGGGCCGTTCCTCCATTCCGGGCATCCAGAGGCCTTCGCCCGGCACGGGGATCTGATGCCCGCGCCCCGCAAGCGCCATCGGCCGTCCTCTATCGACCGGCTCGACGGGGAGGTCCGCGACCTCATCAACAAGCTGCGCGTCGATCACGGCTGGACGATCGACGAAATCCACGACCGCCTGAAGAGCATGGGCCAGACGGTCTCGCGGTCGGCGCTCGGCAGGCATGTCCGCTCGATCGCCGACATGGGTGCGGAGATCCGCGAGACACAGGTCTATGCCGAAGCGCTGGCGCGCGAGGCGGGCAACGCCAATCAGGGCCAGCTCCTCGACCTCAACGCGCAATTCCTTCAGGCGAATATGTTCCGCCTGATGCTCGCCGAGAAGGATGGCGAAGGCGTCCAGCTCAGCCCGAAGGAAGCGAAGGAATTCTCCGAGGCGCTGCGCAACCTCGCGCTCATGCGCAAGACCGAGCAGGACGTGCTGGAGAAAGCCGAGAAGCGGGCGAGCGAAAGAGCCACCAAAGAGGCCGCCGAGAAGGCCGTCACGGCCGCGCGTTCGAAGGGGCTCAGCAAGGATACGGTCGATGCGATTCGCTTCGCTGTGCTCGGGAGCGACGGCTGATGCTGTGGCTGCCCCGCCTGCGCTGGCGCGACCTCGATCCTGAAGAAGCCGTTGCGCTCGACCTCGACCAGGCGGCGCGCGTGCAGTGGCAGGTGTTCGAGTTCGCCTGGCTGTGCTTCGGGATCATCATGGCGGCGAGGCCGAGGCCGTGAGTTGTCCGAAAATCACCATGCCCATGGACGATCTATGGATTATCAGGACCGTCTTCACGTGGGAGGATGGCCGTTCCGAGACGCGGTACTATGAGACGCCGTCGACGTGGAACCGGTCACCTGTCGTCGCCACAATCTTTACGACCTACGACGCCGCTGCGGGCCATCTCACTATGTTCCACAAGCGCGACAAGGCTCCAAAGGGCTGGGCCGACGGCCGGCAGGAGGTCCTCGACGTTGTGCCGCTACACACCGAGATCATCCATTCGCCCAATGGAAAGGTGCTAGGCACCCCATGATCCCCGCCATCATCTCGGCTGAGGATCGGGCGCAGTCGATCGAGGCGACGGAGGAGGTCTTCCGCCGGCTGCCGCGCGGCGACCTGTTGCTCAAGTACCAGCAGCGCGTGGTCGACCGGCTGTTCGCCGGCGTGTCGCTGCTCGCGATCGACAAGTCGCGCCGAATCGGCCTGACGTGGGGCGTGGCGGCCTTCGCTGCGCTGAAGGCGGCCAGTGCCAACGACGCCGGTGGCCAGAACGTCTGGTACATGGGCTATGACAAGGACATGACCCTCGAATTTATCGAGGTCTGCGCGATGTGGGCGCGCGCGTTCAACCTCGTCGCCGGCGAGATCGAGGAGGAAGATGTCCTCGACGGCGACAAGTCGATCAAGAGCTTCTCGATCCGCTTCGCCTCGGGCTTCCGGATCACCGGCCTCGCCTCGGTCCCGCGCTCGCTTCGCGGCAAGCAGGGCATCGTCATCATCGACGAGGCCGCGTTCCATTCGGATGTGGACGAGGTCATCAAGTCCGCCATGGCGCTGCTGATCTGGGGCGGCCAGGTCGTCGTCATCTCGACGCATGACGGCATCGGCAATGCCTTCAACACGCTGCTCGCCAAGATCGACAGCGGCGAACGCGCGGGCGAGCGGGTCACGATCACATTCCGCGACGCGCTGGACGACGGCCTGTACGAGCGCGTTGCGCTGGTCGCGGCGACCAAGGGCACGAAGCTGCCCGACAAAGCCGAATGGGTCGCGTCGATCTACGCGGCCTATGGCGACGATTCGGAAGAGGAACTGGACTGCATCCCCAAGATGGGATCGGGGCGGTTGCTCAGCCTCGAAGAGATCGCCGCGTGTGAGCATGACGATTGCGGCATTCCCGAGCTCTACATGGGCGGGCTTTGTTATGTCGGCCGCGACGTGGCGCGCCGGCGTGACGGCCAGGTGCAGTATTGCATGGAGCTGGTCGGCGACGTGCTCTGGCAGCGCGACACCTATGAGGAGGTCGGGCAGAGCTTCGCGCATCAGGACGCGTTCTTTGACACTTTGTTCGCGACGCGCCGGATCGCCGCCGCCTGGGTCGACCAGACGGGCATGGGCGAGAAGGTGGTCGAGGATGCGATCGCGCTCCACGGCAGTCGCGTCCATGGCGAACTGCTGACCGGGCCAGCGCGGCTCGACATTGCGATGAGTCTGAAGGCGCGCTTCCAGGAGCGGCGCATCCGCATTCGCAAGGATGCGATCACGCGCGCCGACCTGATGGCGATTCGCAAGATCGGCTCAGAGGAATCGGGCGGCATCCGGATCGTCAACGAGACAAAGGTCCATGCCGATCGCTTCTGGGCCTATGGCCTCGCAAGCCGGGCCGCCGACCTGCCGCTGCTGACCTATGACGGCTTCCGGTCGGTCGGCCGCGATTATCATCGCCGCGATCGGCATCACAGCGATCGGGGGGGGCGCTTCCCTGACGACGAGGAAGCGGCCCTCGGTCGCGGCAGCCGGCTGGGGGGACGCGGGGCATGGTGACGATCGTCCTCGGCGCGATCGCCGTTGCCGCCGCGATCGCTGCGCTTGCGGCGTGGATCGGGATCTATGGCGCGATCGAGATCGCGCGTTTCTTTGATGAATTGGATCGTGGGGGGCTGGGCCGTGGCGAGTGATGCAGATGCGTTGATGGCGACCGAGCAGGCCATGGCGGCGATCAAGAAGATGCTGGCGGTGACCGGCGGGCTCCCCAACGTCGATCGGCGAGCGCTTGCCGTCGCCAAGACCAATCTCGAGACGGGGCTGCTGTGGGTCGCCAATGCAGCCAATGGCGGAGGGCTGCTCGATGGCGAGTGAGCCTTATCAACTGGTCGACGTGAACGGACGACCGCTGCGCAAGGCGACGCTCACCGAGGAGATCGCCGGGCCGACCATTTCGGGCGTGCGCTCGATCATTCAGGGGCATCCGGCGCAGGGCCTGACGCCCCAGCGGCTCGCAGGGCTCCTGCGCTCGGCCGAGCAGGGCGACGCGATCGCCTATTTCGAGCTGGCCGAGGAAATGGAGGAGAAGGACCTCCA
>CAZJCT010000039.1:0-22119 GCA_964544675.1 uncultured Sphingobium sp. | reverse complement strand
TGCAGGCGATCGCCGATGATACCGCCAGCACCAAATATACCGGCCGCGATCCTGTCCGCGCGCACGAGATCACCATGGACGAGATCCACAGGGGCGAGGCCGATCCGGCCTATGTGCTCAAGATGGTGTCGGGGCCGGAGCCGGTGCGCCGCACCAAGGGACCGCGCTACACCCCCGTCAGCAAGCGGCAGGACAAGCCCGACGGCATCGCCTGGATCCTGCGCAACCATCCCGAAGTGTCGGACGGCGCGATCGGCAAGCTGATCGGCACCACCCGCACGACGATCCAGGCGATCCGCGAGCGGACTCACTGGAACATCGCGAACATCACCCCCAAGGATCCGGTGACGTTGGGCCTGTGCTCGCAGCGCGAACTCGACGCGATCGTTGCCAAGGCGGCAAAGGCCGCCGGCATCGACCAGCCGACCGACAGTCGCCTGGCGGGTGACCGCGACGCGCTGATCTCCGAGCTGCGGCGCGAGCGTGAGGAAGCGCGCCGCCGTGCGGAGGAGGAAAGCGACGTCTCAGCCGACGGCATCAATGCCGCCGCGACGATCCTCGACCCGTTCAGCGTCAATCGCGGCCGCGTCTGACGCCTGCCCGCCGGCGACCGCGTGGGACCGTCAGTGGATGGTGCCCAGCGCGCGGTCGACCGTCAGCAGCAGGATCATGCGTTCGACCTGCCGCCAATGGCAGAAGCGGATATGATTGCCGAGGTCGCGGCTCGCGTCGGCGCGAGTCGCCGCCTCGGTCCCGGCATCCTCTCCGAATGTCTCGATCAGCCGGGCGGCGTCGTCATAGCTTTGGCGGTCGTGGAGCATCGGCAACTGCATCATCGTCCTCATCGAGGGTCCGGCCCTGTCCTGCGGGCCGATCATCCGCGTGGGATTGCAAGGCGCGGGCCAGAGCGGGCCGGTCACGCATTTGGGCCGTGCCCGGCGGTGAACATGCTGTTATCCAGGTCCCGTCCCGGCACGATCCGCCCCGTCGCGGAACGCACGCCGTACCGGAATGAAGCATGAAGGCTGATCCATGACCCGACGATCCGACGACCCGCTGGCGCCCCGTTCGCGCAGGAAGGAACCGCTTGCGGGCGGCGCGCCTCTTGCCCTGTCGATCATCATGGGGGTCATCGCGGGCGGCCTGGCCGGCCAGCCGACGATCGGGCTTCTGGCAGGGCTGGGTGTTGGAATCGCCATCGCACTCGCCATCTGGTGGTCGGGACGCGATCGCTGACCCGCCCGCGATTGAACGGGGCGATCCCGATGCATAAGTGCAGGGATCGGGAACAG
Organism: uncultured Sphingobium sp.; assembly: GCA_964544675.1. Lineage (GTDB taxonomy): Bacteria > Pseudomonadota > Alphaproteobacteria > Sphingomonadales > Sphingomonadaceae > Sphingobium. The sequence continues at coordinate 20,827 of CAZJCT010000039.1, read as the reverse complement.
AGTGCCGGAATGGATGCATCATGAAGAAATATGTGCTGATGGCCGTTCTGGCGGCTGTGCTCATCGCCGCCGGTTTCGGATTTTATTTCTGGCGCGGACAGACCGCGCAGTTGCCGCAAAGCGCGCTCCAGGGCCGCGTTCCGCAGATCACCGCGCCCCGGACCGAGGTCTTTCCCACGATCAGGATCGCCGATCCGGTCGGCTGGGCCGGCGATGCGCGGCCGCAGGCACCGCGCGGACTGACCGTGTCGCTCTATGCCGACGCACTCGACCATCCGCGCTCGCTCTATCGCCTGCCCAATGGCGACATACTGGTGGCGGAGACCAACTCGCCGCCTCGCCCGACCGAAGGCGTGTTCGAGTGGATCCAGGCCAAGCTGATCGGCGCGGCGGGGGCAGGCGGTGCGTCGGCCAACCGAATCACCCTGTTGCGCGATGCCGATGGCGACGGGCGCGCGGAACAGCGCCATGTCTTCCTCACCGGCCTCAACTCGCCCTATGGCATGGCGCTGGTCGACGGCACGCTCTACGTTGCCAATACCGACTCGCTGATGGCCTTTCCGTATAAGGAGGGACAGACGCGGATCACCGATGCGGGCCGCAAGCTCGTCACCTTGCCGTCCAATGCGCCCAACAACCACTGGACCCGGACGCTCGCGGTGTCGCCCGACGCGCGCAAGCTCTACATCGGCGTGGGGTCGGCGACCAACATCGCGGACAAGGGGATCGAGGCGGAGGATAACCGCGCCGCCATCCTCGAATTCGACCTTCAGACGCGTGAGATCATCATCTTTGCCAGCGGCCTGCGCAACCCGACGGGGCTGGCGTTCAGCCCCTATACCGACGAGCTGTGGGCGACGGTGAACGAGCGCGACCTGCTCGGTCCCGATCTCGTCCCCGATTATATGACGGCGGTGGAGTTCGCGGGCTTCTACGGCTGGCCGTGGAACTACTGGGGCGGCTATGAGGATCGCCGGGTGCAGCCGCAGCGCCCGGAGCTGCGTGAATATACCAAGCGGCCCGACTATGCGCTCGGTGCCCATGTCGCGCCGCTCGGCATCGCCTTTGCAGAAGGGGCCAAGCTCGGTGACGGCTATGCGCGCGGCGCGTTCGTCGCGCTCCACGGGAGCTGGAACCGTAAGCCTCCGGGTGGCTACAAGGTGGTCTGGGTGCCGTTCGACGAGGCTGGCGATCCGATCGGCAAGCCCGCCGACTTCCTGACCGGTTTCCTGACCGGCGAAGGCAAGGCGCAGGGGCGGCCGGTCGATGTCGCGGTTGCCGCCGACGGGTCGCTGCTCGTCAGCGACGATGTCGGTAACCGGGTCTGGCGGGTATCGCAGGGGAGGTGAGTCGATAGATGGTCCTGAGCGGGACCATCCGACGATCCGGACCGACCCTTATGCCGCCGTTCGTGTCGAGCGAAGTCGAGACACGTTTCGCAGCGCCTCTCGACTTCGCTCGAGGCGAACGGAAAAGCGAAGGCCTGTAAATCGCAACGAAGTCACGCGATCCGCTTGCCCTCGCGTCCCGCGAGTTCGACGACATATTGCCAGGCGACCCGGCCCGAACGGCTCCCCCGCTGTGTGGCCCACTGGATCGCGTCTGCCGGATCGAGCGTCAGGCCGTAACGCCGCGCATAGCCGCTGACGATCGCCACATAGATGTCCTGGTCGACCGCGTGGAAGCCCAGCGACAGGCCGAAGCGATCGGCGAGCGCCAGCCGGTCGTCGACCACGTCGCGCGGGTTGATGGGGTCGTCCTGCTCCGCCATCGACCGCGGGACGATATGGCGGCGGTTCGACGTGGCGTAGAGCCGGACGCGGTTGCCGCGCCCCGTCGCGCCGCCCTGAAGGATCGAGCGGAGCCAGCGCGCGTCCTGCGCGAAGTCGCCGTCAAACCCCAGATCGTCGACGAACAGCACGAACGCCCGGTCCGCGCCCGCGAGCAGCGCGAGCAGGTCGGGAAGCCCCGTCAGGTCGGCGCTCGCAAAATCGACCAGCGCGATGTCGAGGCCCTCGGCCTGCGCCTTGCCGACGCTGGCCGCGACGGTGGCCGACTTGCCGGTGCCGCGTGCGCCCCAGAGCAGCACGTCATGCGCGGGCAGGTCACGCGCAAGGCGGCGCGTGTTTTCGAGGCAGGCCGACTTCTGCCCGTCGATCCCGGCGAGCAGGTCGAAATCGGGCGCGGTGAAATGCGCGATGGGGGCGATGCCCCGCCCGTCCCAGCGATAGGCGGGATGGGCGTTCAGATCGACTGCGGGCGGCGGCGGCGGCGCAAGCCGTTCGAGCGCGTCGGCGATCCGCTCCAGCAGGGTGTTTGTGCAAGGGTCGTTGCTCATGCGGCACCGTCTTAGCCGCTCGGCCCGGTCAGGCAAGGCTTGCGCGGGCGTCTGGGACCGATAAGGACCGGCAATGGCCGCTATCCGCCTGATGCCCTTTGGTCCCGAAGCCGTCGAGGAGGCCGCCCGGCTGATCCGCGCGGGTTACCCCGTCGCGATCCCTTCGGAAACCGTCTATGGCCTTGCGGCCGACGCGACCAGTGGCGAGGCGGTTGCCGCCATCTACGCCGCGAAGGGCCGACCGAGTTTCAATCCGCTGATCGTCCATGTCGCCGACCGGGCAATGGCGGGCGCGCTTGCCGTCTTCCCGCCGCTGGCCGAACGGCTGGCGGAGCGCTTCTGGCCGGGTCCGCTCACCCTCATTCTTCCCGCGCATCCGCAAAGCCCCGTCGCCGCGCTCGCGACGGCGGGCCTCTCGACGGTCGCGCTGCGCTGCCCCGACCATCGGGCGATGCAGGCGGTGATCGCGGCGTCGGGACGGCCGCTCGCGGCTCCGTCAGCCAACCGCAGCGGATCGATCAGCCCGACGACGGCGGCGCATGTGCTGTCCAGCCTGGGCGACCGGATCGCGCTGGTGATCGACGGCGGGGCGACGCCGCAGGGACTTGAGTCGACGATCGTCGCGGTCGACGGCGAACGGCTGCGCCTGCTTCGTCCGGGGCCGGTCACTGTGGAGGCGCTGCAAGCGGCGACCGGAGCGGATGTCGCGGCCGCCGATGGCGGCAGCATCGAGGCGCCGGGTCAGCTTGCCAGCCATTATTGCCCCGACAAGCCGGTTCGCATCGACGTGCGCGATCCGCGCCCCGACGACTATCTGATCGGCTTCGGCGCCATGGCCTGCGACGCGAACCTGTCGCCGGCGGGCGATCTGAGGGAGGCGGCGGCGAACCTTTTCGCGGCGCTTCACGCGGCCGATGCTGGTGATCGCCCGACCATCGCCGTCGCGCCGGTGCCGCGCCATGGGCTGGGGCTGGCGATCAACGACCGGCTGGCGCGCGCGGCGGTCAGGGGCTGAGCCGGCTTAACCGATCAGGCTTTAGACTCTGATGACATCATATCGACCCGTTCGTCCTGAGGAGCCTTGAAGCCGCAGGCTGAGAGGCGTCTCGAAGCCTGTCCTGAGCGGCTGCCGCAGGCCGCCAGCCGAAGGGGACCCGAGTGAGCGCTTCGAGACAGGTCCTCAGTCTGCGACTTCGGCCCTTCCTCAGCACGAACGGACGTGGGTCAAGGCAACGTCATGATGCCCTAGTCCTCGCAATATTCCGGGTCATACTTCTCGCGGCAGCGCTTGCGCAGCTCGCGACCCCGGCTGCGGTCGGCCTCGTCGCCGCTGGTGGTCGCCCAGTCGGCGGCCTGTGCGGTCGCCTTGACGGGCAGGGTGACGACGTCGAGCGCCGTGCGGGCGATGCAGCCGGGCAGCATCAGCAGCGCACAGGCGCAGATCGTCAAGGGCACTATCCGCATCGCTTCGCTCCGCCATGTGTCGCGGAGCTTATCAGCGGGGCAGGGTGAACGATAGCTTATCCCGCAATACGGTCGGCAAATTTCTTTTGCAGCTTCTGCAATTTGGGCGGGATCACCGCCATGCAATAGGGATTGCGGTCGCCCATCCGGTCCCAATAGCGCTGATGATAATCCTCCGCCGGGTACCAGGGCGCGTCGGCTTCGATCGTGGTGACGATCGGCTGCGGCCAGTCGGGTTGGGCGCGGTCGATCGCCGCGCGGGCTTCGTCCTCCTGCCGCCGGTTGTGCGGAAAGATGGCAGAGCGATACTGCGTGCCGATGTCGTTGCCCTGGCGGTTGAGCTGCGTCGGGTCATGCGTGGCGAAGAAGACGTCGAGTAGGTCGCCATAGCCGATGACGTCGGGATCGAAGACGATACGGATCGCCTCGGCATGCCCGGTCCGGCCACCACAGACCTGGTCGTAGGTGGGATCGGGGACGGTCCCGCCGATATAGCCGCTCTCGACCGAGGCGACGCCTTTCAGATTCTGGAACACCGCTTCCACGCACCAGAAGCAGCCGCCCGCGATCGTGGCTGTCTCGGTCATCATGGTCATTCTCCTGCTGCGCGTCCGGGCAAGCCGTCCCGTACCCTGCGGAGATAGGGATCGGCGCTAGAGCCGCAAGCCTTCGGTCTCCGAACGCCCGGTGATCAGGTTGAGCGTCTGCACCGCCGCGCCAGATGCCCCCTTGCCGAGATTGTCGAGCGCCGCGACCAGCCGGACATGCTCGCCAGCGGCATCGCCGAACACCATCAGCCGCATGACGTCGGTGCCAGCGACCAATTCGACCGGCAGTGTCGCCTCGCCATGCTCGATCACCGAGACGATGGCCGAGCCTTCATAGGCCGCCGCCAGCGCTTCGCGAAGCGTGCCCACCGTCTCGCCCCGGCGCAGCAGGGCGCGGTGAAGCGGCACCTCGACGATCATGCCCGAATAGACGGGTGCGACCGACGGCGCGAACAAAGGCGGATGCGCCAGCCCGGCATGCGACTGCATCTCGGGCACATGCTTGTGCGCCAGCGTCAGGCCATAGGTGCGCCATGCCGAAGGCGCGCCCCCGGCTCCCTCATAGTCGGCGATCATCGCCTTGCCGCCGCCCGAATAGCCCGACACCGCATTACAGGTCAGGCGCGCGTCGGCGGGAATGGCGCCGGTGCGGACCAGCGGGGCGACGAGGGCGAGGAAGCCGGTGGGATAGCAGCCGGGATTGCTGATGCGCCGCGACCCCGCGACCGCCTCATATCCGACGACTTCGGGAAGGCCGTAGGTCCAGCCGGGGGCGGTCCGGTGCGCGGTCGATGCATCGATGATCCGCGTGCGGTCGTTGCGGACCAGCGCCACCGCCTCGCGCGCGGCATCGTCGGGGAGGCACAGGATGACGACGTCGGCATCATTGATCGCCTCCGCGCGCGCCGCATTGTCCTTGCGTGCCGTCTCGTCGAGGGTGATGAGCCGCATGCCCTCGCGGCCTGCCAGCCGCTCGTGGATCTGGATGCCCGTCGTCCCGACCGCGCCGTCGATGAAGATGCTCGTCCCGCTCATGAAATCAGTCTCCGCCGCGCGGTGATCCCGGTGCCATCGGCCATGCGCGCCAGTACGTCGGCCAGTGGCTCCTCGACCACCCGCATCCAGTGGGCGTTCGCATGAATCAGCGTTTCCCCGTCGCACATGATGCCGACATGGCCGGGGAAGAAGACGATATCGCCGCGCACGAGCGCTTCGGATGTCGCCAGCGCCTCCCCCACCGTTGCGGCCTGCTGGTCGCTGTCGCGCATGATCCTGGTTCCGCACAGGCCCAGCGCCATCTGCACCAGGCCCGAACAGTCGATTCCGTCGCCACCGCGCCCGCCCCAGAGATAGGGCATGCCGAGATAGCTGCGTGCCACCGCGACCGCGTCGCTCTCGCGCTCGGCCAGCGGCGTGACATGGCGCAGATGGACATGCCCCTGCGCCGTCGCCAGAAACCCACCGTCGACCTCGCCCGAAAGCAGCGCGCCGGGTGGCAGAGCCGCGCGGTGCGGCGACTTGATGTCGGGTGCCGAGAAGAGGAGGGCGCCGCCGGGGCGCACCCGGTGGGTGGGATCGGCGGCGGGCCCCTGAATCAGGTCTGCCGTGGCGACATAGCCGACATAGCCATCGTGCGCACAGCGCCCCCACGCCCATTGGCCGCGGATGTCGAGAACGTTGAAGCCTTCGCGATGAAGGATCTGGCTGACCGCAACCGCATCTTCGGAGGGTTTTGCCCGCACCATCGCATGAGGGGCGGCGCAGAAATGGGGGAGCGCGGCGGCATAATGCGGTGCGAACACCGCGCCGGCGAGCGCGACGTCGCATAGATCGTCCCGGAACGCGTTGACGCGCGGGTCGAGTGTCCGGGAAGGGCCGTCTAGTCTGTACCGGGGTGCGTCATCCGGCGGGCCGCACGGTCTGCCCACGCTTGCTCTTGTCATCGTGGGCACCCCCTGCGACGAAACCGGCGAAGGCGTCAAGGAATTCCGCCCCCTTGGTCGTGCGTCGCACGAAGATGTTCCTGCGGTCCGCGGCGTCGCGCTCGCGGCGCACGAACTCCATCGTACCCAGCTTGTTGAGCGCGCGGGTGACGACCGGCTTGGACACATTCAGCTGTTCCGCCAGGCCGCGAACGGTGTGCGGCCCCTCGCGACAATGCACCAGCATCATCAGCGCCATCTGCCGGTTGGTGAGATCGGGGCGCCCCGAGCGAACGTAGCGGATGAGCGCATCCATCCACTTCTCGACGGTGTCGGCGACCCCGTCGTCGGGTACCTGCGGTTCAACGATCTTGACTCGAGCCTGTGCCATGACAATCGAAACACGCAGGCATCGACTTGGTTGCGCGGTTCGAAAAAAATTTCGGAAGGCTAACGATTGTTGGTTTTCTGAGGGTCTGCGGGCGCTTAGCCAGATTCCCGAAGCCCATCAGCCATAGCGGGCGGCGAGGCATGACCAGGCCGCGCGAAGTCCCAGCGCCGCGCCGCCCTTGGGCCGGCCGGGCTTGGCCGCAGGCTGCCAGGCAAAGGTGTCGAAATGCGCCCAGGGCACGCCCTCCCCGACGAATCGGGCGAGGAACAGCGCCGCCGTGATCGCCCCGGCGAACGGCCCTTCGGCACTGTTGACCATGTCGGCGACGTCGGACTTCAGCATCTCGTCATAACCGGGCCACAGGGGAAGCCGCCACAGCGGATCGTCCGCGTCCTTGCCTCCGTTCAGCAGCGCCTCGGCGAGCCCGTCGTCATTGCTGAACAGGGCGGGCAGTTCCGGTCCGAGGGCCGTGCGCGCCGCGCCGGTCAGCGTGGCAAAATCGATGATCAGCTCCGGCCGGACCTCGCCGGCGCGGACCAGCGCGTCGGCCAGCAGCAGCCGTCCTTCCGCATCGGTGTTGGTGATCTCCACCGTCGTGCCGCCGCGCGCGCGCAAGATGTCGCCGGGGCGGAAGGCGTGGCCGGCGATCGCGTTCTCGGCGAGCGGGATCAGCAGCGAGAGGCGCACCCGCAGCGCGCGCTCCATGATCAGCCGGCCCAGCGCCAGCGCATGCGCCGCGCCGCCCATGTCCTTCTTCATCAACCGCATGGCGGAGGACGGCTTGATGTCGAGGCCGCCGCTGTCGAAGGTCACGCCCTTGCCGACGATGGCGATGCGGGGATCGGACTCGCGGCCCCAGCTCAGTTCCAGCATGCGCGGGGCATGGGGGAGAGCAGCCGCGCGACCGACCGCATGGACCATGGGATAGCCCTCGGCCAGCGCCTCGCCCGACGTGACCGTCAGCGTCGCGCCATGCGCTTCGGCGATACGCGCCGCCTCGCGCTCGAACGCGGCCGGTCCCATGTCCTCGGCAGGGATATTCACAAGGTCGCGGACCAGCCACGTGGCGGCCGCCTCGGCGATCAGCGCCTCTGCCTGCGCGGGCTGGCGGCTGAGGAGGACGCGCGAGCCGCGCGGCGCCCCGTCGGGCTTGCGGTAGCGGGTGAACCGATACTGCGCGGTCATCCAGCCATAAGCGGCGGGGCCTGGATCGCCCGAGGCAAGGCGGTAGGTGCCGGGGGGAAGCGTCTCGGCCAGCTTGGCGAGGCACCAGCTCGACAACGACGCCGTGTTCGCCACGCCCGCCACCGCCTGCAGCGCCTCCGGCTCGTCGCCGGGCAGCAGCAGCACCGAATAGCCTTCGCCGCGAAAGTCGTGTGCCTCCACCGCCGCGCGGGTGCGCGCCGGCTGCGCGCTGAGCCACGTCTCGAACCCCGCCTTGTCGACGAGGTGGATCGGCCGCGCCGGCTGGCCCTGGTCGATCTGGACGAGGTCGGACGGCGCGAAGCTGTGGGTCATGGGTGCTGGCCTTGGTGGGTGGCGGACGGGCAGGCGGCGGCGCTCATACGCGCTCCGCCTGGACGACGGTGTCGATGGCGCGCAGCCCCGACAGGATTCGCTCCAGATGCGCGACATCGTCGACTTCGAAATCGATGACGTCGGTGTGGAACAGGCCGTCGCGGTTGGTGAGCTGCAGGTTGAGGATGTTCGACTTGTTCACCGCGAAGATATGCGTGACGGAGGCGAGCGCGCCCGGCTGGTTCTTGATGACGATCGACACGCGTGCGGTGCCCCCGGTCGAGCGGCTGGCCCAGGACAGGTCGACCCAGTCGGCGTCATGACCCTTTTCGAGCGCGAGGCAGTCGATCGTGTGCACCTCGACCGGCTCGCCCGGACGGCGCAGGCCGACGATTCGGTCGCCGGGTATCGGGTGGCAGCATTCGCCGAGCTGATAGGCGATGCCGGGGGTCAGCCCCAGAATGGACACCGCCTGGACCTGATGCGACCGGCCGCGGCCCTTGCCGCTGTCGTCGCCGCTGCCCGGGACGAGCGCGTTCATCACCTCGGCATCGGTGATCTGATGGGTGGCGATCGCGATCATCAGCGACGCCTCGTCCTCCATCCCCAGCCGCTTGAGCGCCGCGACCAGCGCATTGTGGCCGATCTCCACCGGCAGGCGCGAGACGATCTCCTCGTAGAATTTGCGGCCCAGCGCAATCGTCTCGCCGCGCTGCTTCTGCCGGATGTAGCGGCGGATCGCCGCGCGCGCCTTGCCCGTCACGGCAAAGCTCAGCCAGCTCGGTTGCGGCTCCTGCGCGTCCGACTTCAGGATTTCGACCTGGTCGCCATTCTCGATCTGGGTACGCAGCGGGACCACGCGGCCGTTGATCTTGGCGCCGATCGTCTGATTGCCCAGCTTGGTGTGGATCGCATAGGCGAAATCGACCGGCGTCGATCCCTTGGGCAGCTGGTGAAGATCGCCCTTGGGGGTGAAGGCGAAGATGCGATCCTGATACATCGCCATGCGCGTATGTTCGAGCAGCTCCTCCGGGTCGTGGCTCTGCTCGAGGATCTCGATGAGGTCGCGCAGCCAGCCGGCCTGCCCGTCGGGGCGCTGGCCCGGCTGTTTGTACGCCCAGTGCGCGGCGAGGCCGAATTCGCTTTCGCGATGCATCCGCTCGCTTCGGATCTGCACCTCGATCCGGGCATTTTCCTCGTGCACCACGGTGGTGTGGAGCGACTGGTATCCGTTGCGTTTGGCGGTCGAGATGTAATCCTTGAAGCGGCCGGGCACCATCTTGAAGCGCTGGTGGATCACGCCCAGCGCGCGATAGCAGTCCTCTGTACTGTCGGTGATGACGCGGAACGCCATGATGTCGGTCAGCTGCTCGAAGCTGATGTGGCGCTCCTGCATCTTGCGCCAGATCGAATAGGGGTGCTTCTCGCGCCCGCTGACCGTCACATGCAGCCCGGCGGAGGCGAGCAGCGCGCGCAGGCTGTCGGCGATGCGCAGGACCTTGTCGTCGCCGTCAGACTTCAGCAGCGCCAGCCGCTTGGTGATCATGTCGTGCGCTTCGGGCTCGAGTTGCGCGAAGGCCAGGAGCTGCATCTCGCGCATGAAGTCGTACATGCCGATGCGCTCGGCGAGCGGCGCGTAGATGTCCATCGTCTCGCGGGCGATGCGGCGGCGCTTCTCCGGGTCCTTGATGTAATGGAGCGTGCGCATGTTGTGGAGCCGGTCGGCGAGCTTGACCAGCAGCACGCGGATGTCGTCCGACATGGCGAGCAGGAACTTGCGCAGATTCTCGGCGGCGCGCTCGGTATCGGTCTGCGCTTCGATCTTGCTGAGCTTGGTCACGCCGTCGACCAGCCGCAGGATCTCCGGCCCGAACAGCCTTTCGATTTCCTCGGGCGTGGTCAGCGTGTCCTCCAGTGTGTCGTGGAGAAGCGCGGTGCAGATCGAGGTATCGTCGAGCAGCAGCTCGGTCAGCAGGCCTGCGACCTCGATCGGATGGCTGAAATAGGGGTCGCCGCTCGCCCGCTTCTGGCTGCCATGCTTGGCGACCGAAAAGACATAAGCACGGTTGATCAGCGCCTCGTCCGCGTCGGGATCGTAGCGTCGGACGCGTTCAACCAGTTCATATTGGCGCAGCATGTCACATCAAATGGGGATTTTTTGGCGTTGGGCGCAACAAAAAACGACAAAGGCGCGCGCCTGATCGCGGCGAGGCGCGCGTCGGTCGCCCCGAGGCACGGCCCATCTTTGCGTAACGGTCCGATTGCGATACCACGCGCACATGGCGCATCGCGACGACATGGGGACAATCGGGATCGGGCAGCGGCGCGGCTATTCGGGCGCGGTGATGCCGTGCGCATGACCCCCGCCAGCAATCTTTCGGCCTCAGGCAGTGGCGCGCCGGCCTTCGCGCGCCAGACGATGATTCCGCTCCAGCCCAAGCCCTTCTTCGACGACAAGCACCGCGCCTTCTGGACGTTGCAGACGCTGGGCTGGCTGGGCGCCTTCCTGCTGCGCGCGCTGTCGGGCATCGCAAACGGCCAGCCCGCCATCTTCCTGGTCCCGGTGCTGATCTCCACGCTCACCGGCTATTCGCTGACGCTGCTGATGGCGGTGGGCTATCGCCATCTGATGCAGCAGCGGCCGATCGTCACATGGTCGGTGACCGCGATCATCACCATGACGGGCGCCACCGCTTCCGCCTTCATCGACGCCTGGGTGTTCGCGACTCTCAATCCCAGCGTGGAGGCACCGGGGCTCAAGCTGTTCCTTGGCGCCTTCTACCTGACCTTCACCCTGCTCGCGGCCTGGTCGGCGCTTTATTACGCGATCAATTTCTTCCTGACGCTCGAGGAGCAGTCCGACCAGCTCCAGAAGCTGGAGAATCAGGCGAGCACCGCGCAGCTCGCGATGCTGCGCTACCAGCTCAACCCGCACTTCCTGTTCAACACGCTCAACAGCATCTCGACGCTGGTGCTCCTGAAGCAGACCGACCGCGCCAACGCCATGCTGTCGCGCCTGTCGGCCTTCCTGCGCTACACGCTCATCAACGAACCGACCGCGCAGGTGACGCTGGAACAGGAGGTGGAGACGCTCAAGCTCTACCTTGAGATCGAGAAGATGCGCTTCGAAAAGCGGCTTCGCACCAGTTTCCACATCGACCCCGCGGTGGCGCGCGCCAAGCTGCCGTCGCTGCTGCTCCAGCCGCTGGTCGAAAATGCGATCAAATATGCGGTGACTCCCAAGGAAGAGGGAGCCGACATCACCGTCAGCGCGCAGGCGGCGGGGGACAATGTCCGCATCACCGTGTCCGATACCGGACCGGGCGTTCAGGATGGGGTCAGCTATGGTCAGCCATCGACGGGCGTCGGTCTCGCCAACACCCGCGACAGACTGTTGCAGGCGTACGGGGAACGGCAGAGCATGGAGATGCGTTCGACACCTGAAGGCGGATTCTCGGTTATTATCGAGCTCCCGTTCATTGTCGAAGAGCCAGTGAGAGTGACCCCATGACCATCCGGACCATTCTAGTGGATGATGAGAGCCTCGCCATCCAGGGCCTCGCGCTTCGTCTCGCGGCGCACGAGGATGTCGACATCGTCGACAGTTGCACCAACGGGCGGGAAGCGATCCGTTCGATCAAGACCCACAAGCCCGACCTCGTCTTCCTCGACATCCAGATGCCGGGATTCGACGGCTTCTCGGTGGTCAAGGGCATGATGGACGTCGAGCCGCCATTGTTCGTCTTCGTCACCGCCTATCACGAACATGCGATCCGCGCGTTCGAGGCGCAGGCGATCGACTATCTGGTCAAGCCGGTCGATGAGCAGCGCCTGTCGGGTGCGCTCGACCATGTGCGCCAGCGTCTTGCGGAAAAGCGCAACGGCGCCGAGATCGAGCGCCTGCGCGAGGTGCTGGCCGAGGTGGCGCCCGACGCGGTGGAGGAATTTGCGGGCGACAGCGACACGCTCTCGGCGGGACGCTATGAAAAGCTCATCAACATCAAGGATCGCGGCCAGATTTTCCGCGTGGATGTCGACAGCATCGAGCGGATCGACGCGGCGGGCGACTATATGTGCATCTACACCGCCGACAATTCGCTGATCCTTCGCGAAACGATGAAGGACTTGGAAAAGCGGCTCGACCCGCGCAATTTCCAGCGCGTCCATCGCTCGACCATCGTCAATCTGGGACAGGTGCGGCAGGTCAAGCCGCACACCAATGGCGAATGCTTCCTGGTGCTCGCCTCGGGCGCGCAGGTGAAGGTCAGCCGATCCTATCGCGACGTGGTGGCGCGCTTCGTCCACTGACCAGGACGCGCCGCGCGGCTGAATAGCAACCGGGGCGGAGACAGCCTCCGCCCCTCGCTTGCTCAGCAGCGATCGTCACCCTTGTCGATGGCGCGTCCGGCGATCGCGCCCACGGCGCCGCCGATGATCGTGCCCGCCGTCCGGTCACCATGGCGACCTGCGACCGAGTTGCCCAGCAGCCCGCCGGCAATCGCGCCGATCACGGTGCCCGCTGTGCCGTCGCCTTGGCAGCGATAGCGCCGCGCGTCATGATAGCGGCCACGGTCGCCGCCATAATAGCGGTCACCCCGGTAATAATCGCCCCGACGGACATCGCGATAGTCGCGATAGTCGCGATAGCTGCCGTAGCCGCGATAGTCGCGCGAATAGCCGTCGCGATAATAGTCGCCGCGCTCGTAGCCGCGCGCCATGGCCGGCGTCGCGACGCCCATGGTCGCCGCGATCATGGCGGTGGCGGCCCCGATGTTGATCCACTTGGCTTTCGTCATCTCAACAGTCCTTTCATCAGGATCGCCGTTCCACGACTCCGCGGGAGTGCGCGATCATGGAGAGGACTATGCCCCGCCCTGCTTGAGCCGGTGCTGAATGCGTGTGACAGCGCCCGTTCATCGTCGCGCGTGTGGCCATCGGGCTTTGCCGGCCCGCCATGAGCGTGTAACGGCGGTCGCGATGGAGCGCATTGCCGTCATACTGGCCTTGTTCGTGCTGTTGATGAACGGGCGCCATTTCGATCGGCGGCCTCCCCCGGTGGCGCGCGACATCGTCATCACCGCCACGCCCGTGGCGCTCGCTCCGCACGATCCCGGCCGCCGCACGGTCGGTGCGTTGCGCTATCTGGGGGGCTGGCAACTCACCTCGCCGCTGGACGCCTTTGGCGGCATTTCGGCGATGCGGGTCGCGGATGACGGGCGCTTCGTGATGCTGAACGATTCGGGCGACAGCTTCACCTTCCGCCTGAAGGAGGGGGCGTTCGCCGCGCGCTATCGCCCGCTTCCGCCGCGCCCCGGCGAGGAGGGGCTCGCCAAATGGCACTGGGACACCGAATCGCTGGCGTTCGACCCCGCGACGAAGCGCGAGTGGGCAGGGTTCGAGCTGTCGGGCAGGATTTGCCGCTACGCCGCCGGTTTTGCGCGGGTGGAGCGGTGCCGGATCCCCGCCCCGATGCGCGACTGGCCCGCCACCATGGGCGTCGAATCGCTCGCGCGGCTGGCCGATGGCCGCTTCCTCGCCATCGCCGAGGACGAGGAGACCGAAGCCGGCGGCAAGGAGGCGCTGCTGTTCACCGGCGATCCCACCGACCCGGCCACGCCCCCACCCGCCCGTTTCAGCTATGTGGCGCCCGAGGGCTATCTTCCGACCGACGCGATCGGGCTGGGCGGCGGGCGGCTTCTGGTCCTCAACCGCCGCGTCACGATGCTCGACCTGTTCACAGCCCGGCTCAGCCTGGTCGACATCGTCGGTGCCGGCGGGGGGGCGGTGCGGCGCGGACGGGTGGTCGCGAGCTTCGAGCGTCCGCTTCTTCACGACAATTTCGAGGCGCTGGCGCTGTCATGGGAGGGCGGGCAGCCAGTGCTTTGGATGGCGTCGGACGACAATCACATGGTCTTTCAGCGCACCCTGCTGCTGAAGTTCGCGCTGCCGCGCGGATGGGTCTCGCCGGGCGGGAACTGACCGCAATCCGGGGGCTCGCGTAACGGGTTGGAAACGGTGTCCGTGCGAGAGGTCGGCGATGCGTCGCGGTCTGATCCATGTTCCAGAGGAAAGCGCTCCCACACCGCTCGAACTGATCGGTCTGGCTGAGTCGCGCGCCCGCGCGCCCACGGCGTGGCTTTCCCGCGCGCTGCTTTCGATCTGCCGGCTGTGGCCCATCGTCATCGCCATGCGGCTCGCCGTGCTGGCGATCGCGCTGCGGCCGCTCGTGCGTCACTGGAGCGAGATCGTCAGCGGCCCGGCGCTGGCGCTTCTGTTCGTGCTGCTCGCCACCGACATCGGGCTGGCGCTGGGCCACCGGACGCCCTTCAGGACCATGCCGCCGCATCGGCAGTTGCAGATGATACTGGCGCCCGTGATCCTGTCTGCCGCGGCCTATCTGAGTCTCGCCATGCTTGCCTTCGGGATGGCGGGTCAAAGCGACGAGACGATCGTGCGGCTCACCATCCTGCTTCCGGCGATGGTGGCGATCAGCATATTGAGCGTACAGAGGATATTGGCGCTGGCCTATGGCGCGGCGACTCTCCTGCCGCTGATGATCGCCTATCCGGCACTGCTGCCGTGGCCGCTCGGCACGGCGCTGCTGATCGGGCTCGCGCTCGCACTGCTCGTGCAGGCGCGTCTCGACGGGCGCATCGCCCACGCCCGCCGCCTGGTCGGGCTGAGGGGCGAGCAGGCGCTGGCGCTGCTCAACGAGTTCGAGCGGTCAGGGCAGGGCTGGTTCTGGGAAACCGACAGGGGCGGCGCGATCACCTATATCTCGGACACGCTGGCGGAAGGGCTGGGCAAGCGTGCCGACGAACTGATCGGCCTGCCGATGGGCTCGCTCGTCCAGCCCTCCGAGGGGGAGGGCGAGGCGGAGGGCAAGCGGACTCTGGGCTTTCATCTGTCCGCGCGCTCGGCCTTCAGCGAGATCGCGGTTCGCGCCGCCATCGAGCATGAGGAGCGCTGGTGGTCGATATCCGGGCGCCCGGTGCTCAGCGAGCATGGCCAGTTCCTGGGCTTCCGGGGCAGCGGCGCCGACCTGACCGAAATGCGCCGGTCGCAGGCGGAGGTATCGCGCCTCGCCCGTTTCGACGCGCTCACCGGGCTCGCCAACCGGGTGCAGATGCTCGCGACGCTGGAACAGTCGATCGTCGATCCGCTGGGCCGGCCACAGGCCTGCGCGCTGTTCATCCTCGACCTCGACCGGTTCAAGCAGGTCAATGACACCATGGGTCACCCGGCAGGCGATTCGCTGCTGCGCCAGGTGTCGCAGCGGCTCACCCGCTCGGCCGGGCCGCAGGCCAAGGTGGGCCGGCTGGGCGGCGACGAATTCCAGATCGTGCTGCCCGGCCAGATCGACCGCGCGGAGCTTGCCAAGCTGGCGGAGACGATCATCCACGCCGTCTCGCAGCCTTATGTCATCGACGGGACCCAGGTGGTGATCGGCGTCTCCATCGGTATCGCCCTGGCGCCCGACGACGGCGACAATGCCGACATGCTGATCCGCAACGCCGACCTCGCGCTGTACAAGGCCAAGGGTAACGGGCGCGGCGTGTTCCGCTTCTACTCGCAGGACCTCCACGCCGACGCGGAGGATCGCCGGCAGCTCGAACAGGAGCTTCGCCATGCGATCAGCACCGGCGGACTTCACCTCGAATATCAGCCGGTGGTCGAGACGACGACCGAACGGATCATCGGCTTCGAATCGCTCGTCCGCTGGCATCATCCGACCCGCGGCGAGATATCGCCATCGACCTTCATCCCCGTGGCCGAGGAGGCCGGGCTGATCGCACAGGTCGGCGAATGGGTGCTTCGGACCGCGTGCGACAATGCCGCTCGCTGGCCGGACGGCGTGCGCGTCGCGGTGAACGTGTCGGCGATCCAGTTCGTCAATCCGTCGTTTCCGGGCCAGGTCGCGAACGCCCTCGCGCGGTCGGGGCTGCGCCCGGAACAGCTCGAGCTGGAGATCACCGAGAGCGTGTTCCTCGACGAGAGCCATGATTGCGACATCATCTTCCAGCGTCTCAAGGGGCTGGGGGTGCGGCTGGCGCTCGACGATTTCGGGACCGGCTATTCCTCGCTCGGCTATCTCAAGACCGCGCCGATCGACAAGATCAAGATCGACCAGAGCTTCGTTCGCGGCGCGGCCATCAAGGGCAGCCGCAATGGCGCGATCGTCAAGGCGATCGTCGGCCTGGCGGAGGCGCTGTCGATGGACACGACGGCGGAGGGGGCCGAGACTCTCGACGAGCTGGAACTGATCCGCGCGCTCGGCTGCTCGCACATTCAGGGCTTTGTCTATGGCCGGCCGGAGCGCGGCGAGGCGGTGATCGAGCGCTTTGCGCGCGGCGAGCGCTACGCCCGGGCGGAGGGGTTCCGGTCGAGCCGCGAGCCGCGCCGTACCATGCTGCGGTCGGTCCGGCTGCACCACGGCCACCATCAATATGACGCGCGGATCCGCAACGTCTCGTCGGGCGGCGCGATGATCGAGGGGCTTTCGGGCGTGCCGGTCGGCACCCGCTTCGACGTCGCCGTAGGCGGCGGGCGGCTGATCGCCGCCGAATGCCGCTGGTCGCAGGGCGACCGCATGGGCGTGGAGTTCGCCGAGCGGGTGGAGGTGCCGAGCCTCGCGCCCGCGCCCGCGCAACCCTCATCGGCGACCCGTCCGCAGCTCGCTCCAGCCGTCATTCCCCCGCGTGAGGCCCAGCGCCGTACCGGATAAGCGGCGCACACGAAAAAGGGGCGCCGACCGCAACCGGCCGACGCCCCCCGCATTGCGTTGAATGGCCTTATTGCGCGCGCGGAGCCGCCGCCGCTGCATTCTCCGGCAGGCCGCCGAGCTGGCTCACCAGCTTGGTATAGGCGTCGAGATAGGCAAGCACGATCACCTGGCCGATCTCGGTATTCTGGTAGCCGCCGGCACCCGCCGCCGCAAAGCCGCCCCAGAAGGCACCGCCGCCGCCGCCGAAGCCGATGTCGGTCTTGCGCGCATAGCCTTCGGTCAGCGCCTCTTCCTCGGTCGTGCGGGCGTTGACGATCGACAGGGTGACGTTGGCTTCCTTCTTCTTGATGTTCAGCCCGCCGACGAGCGCGCCGCCGAACCCGCCGAGCAGGCCGCCGATCGCGCCAAAGCCGCCGCCGCCGCCCGAATTGTTGTTCGACGACACGATATCGGGTTCGAGATAATAGTCGGCGGTCTTGACCTGGCCCTTGCCGAGGTTCGATCCGCGCTGCAGTTCACCCGAATCCGCCATGGCGCGTTCCATCGCGCGGCTCTGCATCGCGCGGCCGCGGTTGACGATGCCGAAGCAGCCCGACTGCTGGATGAAGATCTTGAGGATCGCCTCCGGGCTGCCGAGGTTCAGTTCGCGCCACCACTGATTGTCGGGCTCGACGATCGCGACGGTGCCGAGGCGCTTGGTGCAGACGGGGATTTCCCGCGTCGCGCGTTCCTGCGCACGGCGGCCCGACGACGCGCCCTTGGTGGTGCCGTCCTTGTAGGTCTTGCCAGAGGAACTCATGTTGGTCTGGGCCAGCGCGGGCGAGGTCACGCCCAGGCTCGCCAGCACCACGGCCGAAATCAGCGTCTTCATAATGCTATCACCCCCAACGGATAAGCTGTCCTGTGTTCGTGCGACCCAGTTTAAGGCGTTCTTTCGGCCCGTTTAGTGACGCAGGGCACTAGCATAGCCGGCGCGGGTTTGCGAGCCGTGCTGACAGCCCGGCCAAGCCCTGATATTCGGTCAGGAGAATAGAGACAGGAACTCGAGCAAGGGGCGACTGGATGGACGACGACGACGCTGTGCCCCGGATCGGGCGCCTCGAGCAGTCCGAGCCCGTTCATGCGCAATGTGACCAGCCCCGGTTCTGCTTCAGCGCGATCATCGGTATCAATTTCGGTCAGTGCCAGTCATCGACCATGGATGCCATCAACCTGGGCGCCGATGTGGATCTGGGTGCGATCGAGTTGACCATCGAGGGGCAGCCTTATGAACTGTCTCTGGCTTGTGCGACGGTCCGCCTCGAGAAAGACAATGCGGATATCGCGGTCGGGTCCAAATATCGCCACGTCCTGCGCGAGGGTCAGATCGAGAGCAGTGTCGCGACGACCGAACGCTCGGGCCGCGGATATGAGCTGGGCGGCGGCATCGAGGGCGACAGCACCGGCAAGGGCCGCGGTTTTTTCAGGCTGTCCGGTCAGCGCAAGCATAACCGCGAAGCAGAGTCCAAATCACGGGTCGAACCGGCGATCGTTCTGGTGGAAAGTTTCGGTCAGGATCGCTGGAGCGTCGGCGGTCCCGATGGCGATCCGCGCAGCCAGACATCGGACTTGCGCGGGCCGGTGATCACGTCCTTTCGGGATGACGCCATGACGCCGCTGTGCAGGCTGGTGGCCCACGACGGCAGCAGGCCGGTGACCGGTCGGCTGCGCATTCAGGCCTCCCCCACCGACTTCCGCCTGAGGGCGAAGCGTCAACCGATGCCCTATCGGACGGGGCCGGCGGCACCGATGGATTCGATCGCGGAAGGATTGGGCGACGACCGGGGTAAATTCCGCAAGCGTGCGGAGCGGGCCGAAATGAGCCTCAAGGAGCGTGTGGCAGCGCTGGCGCTGGTGGAGGGTGCAAAGCGGAGGGAGACGGAAGATCCCCTGATCGATCTGGCCGAGCGCGCGTTTGCATTCCTGCCGCGGGCGTCCAAGCGGACGGGCGATGAAGAATGAGCGAAGAACGTTCCTCCTCAGCCCGTTGGTCTGTGGGTCTCAATCTGGCTGCAGCGGCCCGGGTTCTGAAATCGCCGAGCAACAGCCTTCGGAAACTCGCCGAAGCCGGCGGGCTCAACCCGGCCACGGCGTTTCGGGGGCGCGATCTGAGGGGCTGGCCACTTGCGGGGCAGGACATCAGAAACGTCGATTTCTCGGGGTCGGACCTGCGCGGCACCGGGGTGGAATGCGCATTATGGGACGAAACGACAATCCTCACCGATGTGACCGTCGATTTCGACCCATCATTGTTTCACAGGATGCCTGCTGTCCCGGAGGATTATCTGGATCAGGCGCACGCGATGATCCTCGCCAAACAAGCGCCTCCCGTTCATTGGGCTCCGCTCATTACGGAGCTGACATTCAGGGATGAAGATGGCCTGCTGGAGCTTGCGCCTTTGTCCCGCATGACGGCGCTGGAAAGTCTCATTCTCAAGAACACTGCGGTGGAGGACCTTACTCCATTGGCGCGCCTCACGACGCTCCGCAGGCTCTTCCTTGATGGCTCTCATGTCAACGACATCACGGCGTTGCAGGGCTTGACTGCGTTGACTGCCCTCGACCTTAGCGAAACTTCCGTAAGCGACATCACACCGTTGGCCGGTCTGCGCGCACTTCAATTTCTCGACCTGAACAACACGCCTGTGAGGGACATCGCGCCGTTGACAGGTCTCACGACCCTTGTACATCTCAGTCTGGACGGAACGCCTGTGAGCGAAGTGACGGCGCTTGCGGGCTTGGCTGCACTTGAGATCATTGACCTCGGCGGTGCGGAGGTGAGCGATATTGCGTCGGTCGCAGGGCTTGCTGAACTCCAAGCGCTTTACCTTAGCGAGACCCCGGTGAGCGATATTGCGCCGCTCGCAGGGCTTGCTAAGCTCCGAGCGCTTTACCTTTATGGGACGCGGGTGCTCGATATTGTGCCACTGGCCAACCTAAAGGCGCTTGAATATTTGTCTCTTGGCGAAACGGGAGTGAGCGACATCACGCCATTGTCAGGCTTGTCGGCACTCAAAGCGCTCACTCTAAGCAACACGGAGGTA
Organism: uncultured Sphingobium sp.; assembly: GCA_964544675.1. GTDB lineage: Bacteria > Pseudomonadota > Alphaproteobacteria > Sphingomonadales > Sphingomonadaceae > Sphingobium. The sequence continues at coordinate 838 of CAZJCT010000039.1, read as the reverse complement.
AGGAGCATCGCGCCCGTCGCAATGGCACCGGACCTGACGATCCACGTCGAGTCGCATGAGCGCGCCGACGAGTTGCGCGCCACGCTGCCGACGCGATCGAAAGTCAGAGTGGCTGTCGAAGACGCCCTGGACGACGATGTCCCCTTCTGAAGCGGCGCGACGGCTGCGGTGCTGAGATCACGCCCTTTGCCAGCGCCCTTAGCCCCTGCTATCCGCGCGCGATGACCGACCTCTCGCTGATCCGCAATTTTTCCATCATTGCCCATATCGACCATGGCAAGTCGACGCTCGCCGACCGGCTGATCCAGCGCTGCGGCGGCCTGACCGACCGTGAGATGACCGCACAAGTCCTTGATAACATGGACATCGAGAAGGAGCGGGGCATCACCATCAAGGCGCAGACGGTGCGCCTCGACTATACCGCCGCCGACGGCCGCACCTACGAGCTCAACCTCATGGACACGCCGGGCCATGTCGACTTCGCCTATGAAGTCAGCCGCAGCCTCGCCGCGTGCGAGGGCGCGCTGCTGGTCGTCGACGCGGCGCAGGGCGTGGAGGCGCAGACGCTCGCCAACGTCTACCAGTCGATCGAGCACGACCACGAGATCGTCCCCGTCATCAACAAGATCGACCTGCCCGCCGCCGAGCCCGAGAAGGTGAAGGCGGAGATCGAGGACATCATCGGCCTCGACGCGTCGGGCGCGGTGCTCGCGTCGGCAAAGGCCGGGATCGGCATCGACGAGATCCTCGAGGCCATCGTCACCCGCATCCCCGCGCCCGCGGGCGACCGCACCAGGCCGCTGAAAGCCATGATCGTCGACAGCTGGTATGACCCCTA